>JAPSKJ010000228.1 GCA_031177735.1 Nocardioides sp. | reverse complement strand
CGGGCTCCCCCGAGCCCTACTTATCGATCCGGTTGCCCTGCTCGTCCCAGTGCTCGGCGACCTTCTTGCTGGGCTGCACCCGGGGCGGTTCGCCGGGCATCTTCGGGTAGTCCGGCGGGAAGCTGAGCTCGCCGCCGGGCAGCGTCTCCCACAGGTGCAGCAGCGGCTCGAGGGAGTACGCCGTGTCGTCGATCTCGGCCCACGCGTCACCCCGCTCGCGGAGCCGGTCGGGGACGGTGAAGAGGTTGAGCGCGCGCGGGTCGTCGAGCTCGGCGAGCTCCTCCCAGCCGATCGGGGTCGACACCGGGGCACCTGGCCGCGGCCGGAGCGAGTAGGCACCGGCGATGGTGCGGTCGCGGTTGTTCTGGTTGTAGTCGACGAAGATGCGGGCGCCGCGCTCCTCCTTCCACCAGCTGGTGGTGACCCCGTCGTCGCGGCGCTCGAGCTCACGGCCCAGGCCGATGGCGGCGTGGCGGACCTCCTCGAAGGACCACCGCGGCTCGATACGGACGTAGACGTGCACCCCGCGGTTGCCGCTGGTCTTCGCGAACCCGCGCAGCCCGAGCTCGGCGAGCAGGTCCTTGGTCGCCAGCGCGACCCGGACGGCGTCGTGGAAGTCGGTGCCCGGCTGTGGGTCGAGGTCGATGCGCAGCTCGTCGGGACGGTCGACGTCGTCACGCCGCACCGGCCACGGGTGGAAGGTGAGCGTGCCCATCTGGGCGCACCACACCGGCACCGCGATCTCGGTCGGGCAGATCTCGTCGGCGGTGCGCCCGGAGGGGAAGGTGATGGTGACGGTCTCCAGGTAGTCGGGCGCGCCCTTCGGCACCCGCTTCTGGTAGAAGCCGTCGGCCTCGGCGTCGTTCGGGCCGGTGGCCAGGCGCATGCCCTCCCGCCACCCGTCGGGCCACCGCTCCAGGGCGGTCGGCCGGTCGCGCAGCGCCCGCATCAGGCCGTCCTCGACCGAGGCGAAGTACTCCGCCACCATCAGCTTGGTCACCTCGGGCGTCCGGTCGGTCGCCTCGTAGATCACCCGATCCGGACTGGAGATCCGCACGGTCCGTCCGCCGGCCTCGATCTCGACCGCCTTCGTCGCCATGCCGCCACCGTAGTGGTCGCGGACCCGCGCCCCTACCTCATCCGGGCGATCCTGTGACCGGGCGGCGCGGCGGATCCTTGACACCGGATCGACCCCGGCCGACGGTGACCTCATGAGCTTCGACCGTCCGGCGGGCGACTACGACCGCTTCATGGGTCGCTTCTCCACGCCGCTGGCCGGGCTGCTCGCCGACGCGGCCGGCGTGGCCGGTGGGATGCGGGTGCTCGACGTCGGCTGCGGTCCCGGTGCGCTCACCGCCGAGCTCGACCGCCGGGGCGCGCAGGTGGCCGGAATCGACCCCAGCGAGCCGTTCGTAGCCGCGTGCCGCACCCGGGTGCCCGCCGCGGACGTCCGGGTCGGCACCGCTGAGGAGCTGCCCTGGCCGGACGACTCCTTCGACGCGACGCTCTCCTGCCTGGTGGTCGGGTTCATGCGCGACCCCGCTCGGGGGGTCGCCGAGATGGCCCGCACCACCCGCCCCGGCGGCACGGTCGCGCTCTGCTTCTGGGACGTGTCACGCCACGAGATGCTCGACCTGGCCGGGCGGATGGTGGCCCAGGTGCGCCGCGGGGACGACCCGCGCCCGCCGAGGACCGGCACCGGCCGAGGCGACCTCGCCGGCCTGCTCCGCGGAGTGGGCGTGGAGGTGGCGCACGACGGCGAGCTGACCGTGACCGCGGCCTACGACGGCTTCGACGACCTGTGGGACTCACTCGTCCACAGCGCCGGGCCGGTCGGCGACGCCGTCGCCACGCTGACCGAGCAGGAGCTCGGCGCCGCGCAGGACTACACGCGCACGCAGGTGCCCGAGGGTCCGTTCACCCTGAGTGCCACCGCCTGGTGCGCGGTGGGCCACCGATGAGGAGCGGCCCAGCCGGCCTCAGCGGGGGTAGTACTCGATCCGCTTGGTGATGACGGCGCTCTGCAGCACCGTGTCGGGCGGCAGGGTGACCGCCGTGGAGATGACCCGGGCGACCACCCGGGGGTCCATCATCTTCTCGTCGGGCAGCCCCCACTGGTCCATCATCGGCGTGTTCATCGCGGCCGGGTCGATGATGGAGACCCGGACCGGCCACTCCCGCTCGCGTGCCTCGGTCTGCATCACCTCGGCGAGCTTGTGCATGGCCGCCTTCGAGGCGTTGTAGGCGCCGGCGCCCGCGCCGACGGTCAACGCGCTGATCGAGACGATGCTGACGATGTCGCCGGGCTGCGTCTGGGGCCGGCCGGTGGCGATCAGGTGCTTGACGAACGCGCGGGCCAGATACATGGGCCCGTGCACGTTGACACCGAACACTCCGTGCCACTGGTCGTCCTCGACGTCGACCAGATCGGCTCCACGGTCGGTGCCGGCGTTGCTGACGAGCAGGTCGAAGCGGTCGGAGTACGTCGCCGACGCCTGGCCGACGACGCGGTCGACGGCCGCGCGGTCGGTGACGTCGAGCGTCACCGCCTCGCCGCGACCGCCGGCCTCCTCCACCATGGCGATGGTCTGCTTGGCCCCGTCGGCGTCGATGTCGGCCGCCAGCACGTGGGCACCGCGCTCCGCCAGCTCCAGGCAGGTCGCCCGCCCGAGTCCGCTGCCTCCGCCGGTGACGAGCGCCACCCGGCCTCCGAGAGTCTCAGGAGTCTGCATGCGAGTGGGGTTCCCACTCGTGTGGCGACGTACTCTGGGGGTGTGGGTTACAACGTGGAGAAGTCCGAGGAGCAGTGGCAGGCCGAGCTGACTCCCGAGGAGTACGCCGTCCTGCGCAAGGCCGGCACCGAGCGCGCGTTCACCGGTGAGTACACCGACACCGAGACCAAGGGCATCTACCGCTGCAAGGCGTGTCAGGCCAAGCTGTTCGAGTCCGACACCAAGTTCCACTCCGGTTGCGGGTGGCCGTCGTTCTACCAGCCGGTGAGCGACACCATCGAGTACGTCGAGGACCGCTCGCACGGCATGGTGCGCACCGAGGTGCGCTGCGCCAACTGCGGCTCGCACCTGGGCCACGTCTTCCCCGACGGCTACGGCACGCCGACCGGCGACCGCTACTGCATCAACAGCATCTCGCTGACCCTCGAGCCCGCCGACTCCTGATCCCGGGGCCAGACGGCACGTCCCCGGCCGCCGGCTGCTCCCATTGCGGGGCTGGCGGTAGTCCGGGATGTCCTGCACCAGTCCGGGGATGCGATCGGTGCGGATCGTCCCGGACTATCCGCAAGAAGCCGCCAGGAACGCCGTACACCGACTGGGGGGACCTAGCCGGCGAACCAGCCGGTGGGGCTGAGCTCGGAGCCGATCCGCGGGACGTACTGGTCGAAGTAGATCCGGGCGATCAGCTCGCGCCGCGACCGCACGTCGGCCTTGGCGAAGATGGACTTCAAGTGGTCCTGCACGGTGTAGCTGGAGACGTGCAGGGTGGCCGCGATCTCCTTGGTGTCCACGCCCTGCAGCACGAGCTGGGTGACGTCGCGCTCGCGCGGGGTCAGGTCGAAGGCGGCCACGACGAGCGCGACGATCTCCGGCGGCCGGGCCTCCTCGATGGTGACCACGACCTCCCCCGCCCGCTCGCCTGCGCCGGACAGCGGCGCGGCGTGGAGCACCAGCCACTGGCCGCTGGTGGCGCGCACCCGGCAGCGCGGCTGCAACGACGTCTCGCCGCGCCCGTAGCGGCGGGCGGCGCCGACGAGGGCGGAGACCGGCGAGAGCGGGTCCCCGGCCGCCTCGCCGTCGATGAGGTCGCGCAGCCGCGCCTCGGCGCCGGGACTCACCTGGACGATCCGGTCGTCCGGGCCGATGATGAGCACCGCAGGTCCGGCCACGTCCGCCGGCGGTGACCAGGTGGCCAGCCGCGCCAGCATGCCGGTGCGAACGCCGCGGGCGAAGACCTGCGAGAGCGAGGCCAAGAAGTCGATCTCCGCCGCGTCGAAGGGTTGGTCGTCGGAGCCGCGGAAGAGCGCCATCGCGCCCCACGCCTGACGACCGTCCCGGAAGACCAGCCGTGCCTCGTCGCCGAACCCGAAGTTCGGCACCATGAAGCTGCCCATCCGGTGGGAGCGCTCGACCTCGCCCTCGGTCAGCAGGTGGACGCCGGCAGCGGGCACCTCCGCCTCGGCGAGCTCGGTGAACGCGGTCGGCTCGACGGTGCCGTACTCCAGCAGGCCGAACTCGTGGTCATGGCTGTTGACCCGGCGCAGGTGGCCGTACTTGCGGGCGCTGGTGAGCATGTGGGTGCTCGGGTCGTGCGTGGCCAGGCAGGCGCTCACCCACGGGACCGCGCGCTGCACCGAGGCGACCGCCTCCTCGAGGAAGCTGTCGAGGTCGAGGCCGGCGCGGGAGACCACGTCGACGTCGCGACGCACACGCTCGGCGGTCAGTCCTCGGGCCATGGCAGCCAGTGTCCGCTCGCGGCGGCCGGAGCGACATCCCAGATCTCTGGGTTGTCCAGACCACCACGGTC
>JAPSKJ010000227.1 GCA_031177735.1 Nocardioides sp. | reverse complement strand
GTCACGCCGGTGGCGACCATGGTCGCGTCGCACAGGATCGGCGCGCCGGACTCCAGCGCATCGCGGGCCGCGGTCACCAGGCGCGGGTGGACCACCAGGTCGTCGGCCAGGTCGACCTGGCCGCTGCCGTGAATCATCCGCACGGCGAGCTTCTCGGCGTCGGCCGGCACGCGGCTCAGGTCCGCCTCGCGGCGGATGGTCGCGAAGGAGTCGACGTAGATGGCGGGGCCCTCGTCGACGTACTCGTAGTGCCGCGGTGGGCGGCGCAGGTCGGTCATGGTCGTCCTTCTCCTGGGATGAGCACGCCGCGCCAGGGCGTCACGATGAGTTCCTCGACGCCGCCTGCGAGCAGCGCGGCGGCGGCCGAGCGGTCGAGTCCCGCCTCGGGCCAGGGCAGGTGCCGGCCCCCGGGCACGGCACCGAAGGGCAGCGCCGGTGTCGGCGCGGCCAGTCGCGGGTCGGGCTCGACATCGGGGGTCAGCGGCACGGTGAGCTCCGCGACGTGCCACGGCGCCGTCGCACCGACGCCTCGCTGCGTCATGAACCTGTCGGCCAACGACGCCAGCCGTGCTGCCGCGCGGGCGAGCGGGATCACCTCGCCCCACCGCGCGCCGACGCGCAGCTGCGCGACCCGCTCGTCCAGCGCCGCCAGGCCGAGGTCGCAGCTGCGGTCGAGCAGGTCGCCGCGCCCGTCGTCGAGCACGAACAGGAAGCGGCCGGGCAGGTCGGCGAGCCGCGGGTTGGCGCACAGCTCGGCGTCGAGCTCGGCGGCGACCGGCCGCAGGTCGGCCCGCCCGCCGGCCAGTCCGGTCTGCGGCGAGACCATCACGTTGCGCACCAGCTCGTGGGTGCGGGTCGGCAGCAGGCCGGTCGACTCCAGCGCCGCGAGGGCGTCGTCGGCCAGCCGACCGTCCACCCCGGGGAACGCGCGGACCTGGAGGTTGGCGCGGCCGGTCACGTGGACCCGTCCGTCGCCGAACCGCTCGGCAGCCTCGAGGACCGCCACCAGCGCGGTGGCCGGCAGCCGTCCACCGATCAGGCGCAGCCGCACCAGCATGCCGTCGGGAGCCGGCCAGGGGCGCGAAGCACCAGGGCAGCGGTCGCGCCGATCGCGGATGGTTGTCACGTGCGAGGCCTTCTGGTCCGGGACCCTGTCGCGGGGTCCGCATCCGACCTGGCGGCAGTCGCCGCTAGGGCCAGCAGGTCTTCGGACTCGGGCTCTTCCGGCTCGGAGCGCCTTCCCAGGTGAACCCCAGTGGCTGCCATCGCTGGCGTGCTCCGGCCGTCACCCTCACCGCTGCGCGTCAGTCCCGGACTCTCACCGGGTTCCCTGACTCCACGTGTGGAGCACGACTGGCAGCCTCACACTAGCGCCGGCGGGCTGCCGGGTGCACGCCGCCCCGCACCTGGCCGTCGAGGTCGAGGGGGCGTCGGGGAGCGGCTGCCGGGGCGGAGGACGGGGTACCTCCGCCATGCACGGACGTGTACTCCGACCGGCAGCCTGCACCACTCGCACCAGGAGATGTCGATGCGCCTCCCCATCCAGGGCGCGGCTCCGTGACCGCCGACGTCCTCACCCAGCTCGCCCAGTTCGCCAGCCTCGCCGCAGAGCCCGAAGGTCTGCTACCCGCCCGCCAGCAGATGGCGCTCTCGCTCGGCTGGCACATCATCCTGTCCTGCTTCGGGGTCGCGTTCCCGGCGATGATCCTGGTGCTGCACCTGCGGGGCATCCGCCGCGACGACGCGGTGGCGCTCGGCCTCGCCCAACGCTGGGCGAAGGTCTCCGCGGTGCTCTTCGCCATCGGAGCGGTCTCCGGCACCGTGCTCAGCTTCGAGATGGGTCTGCTGTGGCCCGGTCTGATGGGCAGGTTCGGCGACGTGCTCGGCCTGCCGTTCGCCTTCGAGGGCCTCTCCTTCTTCATCGAGGCGATCTTCCTCGGCATCTACCTCTACGGCTGGGGCCGGATGCCGCCCAAGCAGCACGTGCTCATGCTCGTGCCGATGACGGTCGCCGGGGTCGTGGGCACCTTCTGCGTGGTCTCGGTCAACGCCTGGATGAACGCGCCCACCGGCTTCCGGATCGTGGATGGCGAGGTGGTGGACGTCCAGCCGTGGCGGGCCATGTTCAACGACCTGGCGTTGCTGCAGTTCGCCCACATGTGGATCGCGGCGTACATGGTGGTCGGCTTCTCCCTCGCCGGCGTGTACGCCGTCGGCATGCTGCGCGGACGTCGCGACGCCCACCACCGGCTCGGCTTCATCGTGCCCTTCGTGTTCGCCACGCTCGCCGCACTCGTCCAGCCGGTGGTGGGCCACCTCCTCGGTGGTGACCTCGGAGACCGGCAGCCGGCGAAACTGGCCGCCTTCGAGCTGGCCGAGACGACGGAGAGCCCCTCGCCGCTGCGGATCGGCGGCATCTACGTCGACGGCGAGGTCCACGGCGCCATCGACATCCCCTACCTGGGTTCGCTCCTCGCCCAGAACTCCTTCACCGAGCCGGTCCAGGGCCTGGACACGATCCCGCCGGAGAACCACCCGCCGATCAACATCACGCACTGGGCCTTCCAGACGATGGTGGGCATCGGCACCCTGCTCGCGCTCGCCGTGCTGCTGTTCTGGCTCGCCCGATGGCGAGGTCACGACCTGCTCGAGCGGAGATGGTTCCTGCGGTTCTGCGCCCTGGCCGGCCCGTTGGCGGTCCTGGCGGTGGAGGCCGGCTGGGTCGCCACCGAGGTCGGCCGGCAGCCGTGGGTGGTCTACGACGTGCTGCGCACCGAGGATGCCGCCACCGACCGGTCGGGGCTGTGGTGGTTGCTGGGCGGGACCGTGGTGCTGTACGCCGCGATGACGGTCGCCGCCGTGCTGGTGCTGCGCTCGATGGCACGCCGCTGGCGGGCCGGCGAGGCCGACCTGCCCAGCCCGTACGCCCCGCACACCGGGGAGGAGAACCCGCGGTGACCGTCGAGCTGGCGGTGGCTGCGGCGCTCTTCATCGGCGTCGTGGCCTACGCGGTGCTGGGAGGCGCCGACTTCGGCTCCGGGTTCTTCGATCTCACCGCCGGCAGAGATCTGCGCGGTGCGGAGGTCAGGACGCTGGTCGACCACAGCATCGGCCCGGTGTGGGAGGCCAACCACGTCTGGCTCATCTTCGTCCTGGTCACCTGGTGGACTGGGTTCCCCGAGACGTTCGCGGCCGCCATGAGCACCCTGTTCGTCCCGCTGCTGCTCGCGCTGCTCGGCATCGTGCTGCGCGGCGCCAGCTTCGCGTTCCGCAAGTACTCCGCCACCCTGGGGCAGGCGCGGCTCTTCGGCGTGCTCTTCGCCACCTCCTCCATCCTCACCCCGTTCTTCCTCGGCACCGTCGCCGGCGGCATCGCCTCGGGGCGGGTGCCGGCCGAGGGCTACGGCGACCTGTGGTCGTCCTGGTTGAACCCGACCAGCCTGTTCGGCGGGGTGATCGCGGTCGGGACGTGCGCGTTCCTCGCGGGGACCTTCCTGACCGCCGATGCCCGGCGGGCCGGGCGGGAACGGCTCGCCGAGCAGCTCCGCGTCCGCTCCCTCGTGGTCGGCCTGGCGACCGGCGCCGTCGTCTTCGCCGCACTCGTGCCGATCACCCGCGACGCCCCCACCCTGAGCGAGGGGCTGACCGGCCGCGCGGCCCCGCTGATCATCGTCTCCGCGCTGGCCGGCGTCGCGACGCTCGCTCTCCTGGTGCGTCGCCGGTACGCCAGCGCACGGCTGACCGCGGTCGCGGCCGTCGGTGCCGTGGTCTCCGGCTGGGGCGTGGGTCAGTACCCCTGGCTGCTGGTGGACGAGGTCACCATCACCGAAGCCGCCGGTGCGCCGGCGACGCTTCGGGCACTGCTGGTGGCCGTGGCGCTGGCCGCGGTGCTCGTGCTGCCTGCTCTCGCCTACCTGTTCCGCCTCACCCAGAGCGAGGCCTGGTCGCGCCACTAGCCCTCGCCGGGCTCGCGATGGCTGCAGGTGCGCCGGGGCCGCTATCCGCCGAGCAGCAGCACCGCGGAGCCGACCACGAGCGCGGGCACGGTCGTGAGCACGGTGGCCAGCACCGCGGCGCGGGGCTCCACCGCCAGCAGGGGCAGCAGGGCGTCGCCGTCCTGGCTGATGCTGTTGGCGACCAGCGTGGACAGCGGCATGCCGCCCGCGAGGAAGATCCCGGTGAACACGATCTGCACCCCGCAGCCCGGGATCAGGCCGACGGTGGCGCCGACCAGCACGCCGAGCGCGCCCAGCAGGGGCAGCTGGGAGCCGTCGAACCCGGTCACCTGACTGATCACCGACCACGCGACATAGGCCGTCGCCACCCACACCGTGATGAACGCGACCTCCTGCCCGCCCTGGCGCAGCACGTCGGCCATGGACGAGGGGTGTGCGGAGCGGGTGTCGTCGTCGGCGAGCCGGCATCCGTTGCGCACGAACACCACCAGCGACACCACCGCGCCGGTCAGGCCCAACGTCAGGTAGGGGTCGACGCCCCCGAGCAGCGACTCCCCCACGTGCCCGGGGTCGACGAGGCGGAACGTCGCCGGGAT
>JAPSKJ010000226.1 GCA_031177735.1 Nocardioides sp. | reverse complement strand
CCGGTGGTGTTGGTGACCAGGTCGTCGACGTCGAAGAGGCGGTAGGCGCAGTCGTAGACGCCCCACACGCCAGTGGTCTGGGTGGTCTCGATGAGCAGCGAGGTGGCGAAGCCGAGCACCGTGGCGACGAGAAACCCGCGGCCGAGTATCCATCGCACGAAGAAGCCGAACGGCAAGAACAGCACCACGTTGAGGGCGACCTGGAGGAAGACGGGGTCGCGCAGCAGGCCGGACGCGCCCTGCACGACCTCGAGCTCGCGGCGGATGTCGCCGACGAACGCGAGCAGCTCGGTCTGCCTGCCCTGGCAGGCGAAGCTGCCGTGCTCGGGGACGGGGAGCAGCGTGTAGGTCCACAGGGCGAGCGCGTAGATCGCCGCGGTGACGAGGACGAAGAGGTCCGAGGGGCCGAGGCGGCCGTCGAGGCGGTACTGCACCGCGGCCACCGGGATGAACAACAGCAGGGCGACGACCAGACCCAGTGCGACCGCGACGAGGGCGTTGACGGCCTGGTCGGTCACGGGCCGACCCTATCGAGGCGCCCCGTGAGGGGTCAGCCGGCGACGGCCATGATCACGCGGCCACGCCGGTGCGGGTCGACCCACGCGTCGCGGGCGTGCAGGAGCCGGACGCCCGACCACAGCAGGAACGGGCAGGCGGCGAGCACGGAGAGCTCCCACGCCGGCACCCGTGCGAGGAGCGAGAACAGGAGGCCGGTCACGGTGGTGGAGACAGCCAGCTTGGCGGAGTAGCTCACCATCGTCACCGGCGGTGCCGGCGTCGCCCGGGCGGAGCGCAGGTCGACCGCGAACGGCTGCCGGTGCGACCAGGTCATCGCGGCAGCGACGACCTGCAGCACCACCACGACCCAGGCGCAGCCGAGCGCGGCCAGCTCCTCCGGCTCCGGGCGGCCGGCGCGCAACGCGGCGAGGCCGAGCGTCACCGACGAGGCGACGACCAGGAACTCGGCGAGCACCCAGGCGCGGGCGGTGAACACCACCGCCGGCGAGCAGGGCAGCGACTCGCGCCACAGCACGCCCCGGCCCTCCAGGCACCAGGCGTTGACGCCGAAGAGCAGCGCCCCACCGGAGGCGACCAACCCCGGGAGGATCGTCATCTGAGCCCACGGCAGCGCCCCGGCGAGTGAGACCAGTCCGGGTCCGATCGCCAGCACGGCCAGACCGCGCCGCATCGGGACTGCTCGCCACACCGACGCCCGGTCCATCCGCACGACCATCGCGAGCAGCGTGGACGGCATCGACCGCGGCGCGATCGAACCACTCTCACTGCGCAGCTCGTCGCGTGGCGGTCGCCGGGCGGCGAGCCGCGCCGGCACCGCGCCCGCCGCGGTGGCGAGGAGCAGCAGCGCCACGAGCAGGCCGGCCGCGGTCCACCACCGCGCCCCGAAGCCGTCCAGCAGCCGCACCACCAGCCACCGGGTCGGCAGCTCGTCGAGTACGCCGCCGAGCAGGTGCGCGACCTGGAGCACCGCCAGGGTGCCGACCGCCGCGACGGCGAGCCCGCGCACCGCCCACACCCCGTGCGGTAGCCGCCGCACACCCTCGACCGTCCACGAGAGCACCTGGGCGATCGCGGTCGCGGCGAGGATCCACAGCACGATCCCGATCTGGAAGGCGATCAGCATCCGACCGGTGCCGAGCGCGTAGGCGGCGCTGCCCAGCAGCATCCACGACTGGATCAGCCAGGCGATGTTGAGCGGCGCCAGCACCAGCGCGCCGAGGTGGTCCGTGGTGGGACTGACCGGGTAGGCGACCGTCTGCTCGTGCGGCACCAGCTCGCGGCCACCTCCGGAGGCGATCGCCGAGACCAGGGCGAGCACGAGGAATCCCGCCAGCGCGGTCGGCATCAGCACCAGCACGTCGGTGGCTCGGCTGCTCTCGCGCGCCCCGGGCAGGTAGGCGGGCGCTACCGCCGCCACGGCGGTGAGCAGGAGGAACGGCAGCACGAGCAGCACCATCCGCCGGCGGCGTACCGTCTCGGCGCGGAGGCGGACCAGGTGCCCGACGTCGACCACGGCGCGCCACTCGCGGCGCACGACGCCGCGCAGCCCGGTGGTGGGGCGAGGCCGGTCAGTCGAGGAGAGCGCGGTAGGCACGGGCGCCCTCCTCCCCGGCCATGTCGCCGGAGGTCACGGTCGCAACGCGCGACCCGCCCCGCAGCACGGTGACGGTGGAGCACGCCTCGATGGCGAGCTCGCGCAGGTGCGTGGAGACCAGCACGCAGGCGCCCCGCACACGGGCGTCGTGGACCACCTCGAGGGTCGCCTCGACCCCGATGGGGTCGACGCCGTCGAAGGGTTCGTCCAGGAGCAGCACGTCGGGCTCGTGCAGCGCCGCGAGCACCACCGAGAGCCGGCGTCCCATCCCGTGGGAGAAGCCGGAGGTGACCCGATGGGCGACGTCGCCCAGCTCGAAGCGCTCGAGCAGGGCGCGGCCGCGCGCCTCCCAGCCGGCCGGCAGCCGGCGCAGACGTGCCGCGAGCTGGAGGTGCTCCCACGGGGTCGCTCGCGGGATCAGTCCGCCGACGTCGGGGCAGTAGCCGACGACCTGCTTGACGGCCAGGGTGTGGGTGCGCACGTCGTGACCCGCCACGACGGCCGACCCGGCGGTCGGTGGCACCACACCGGCCAGCACGCGCATCGTGGTCGACTTGCCGGCGCCGTTGCGGCCGAGCAGGGCGGTGGAGTGGCCGGCGTACGCCGCCAGGTCGACCCCGGCGACCGCCTCGACCTCGCCGAACCTGACGACGAGCCCGCGCACATCCACCACCGGGCTGTTCGCGTCGCCCACGGTCCCACCGCCTTCTGCTCGTCGCCGGGTCGCACCGGGCACCGCGGCGTCATCCAAGGTGCTGCGGCCAGGGCCATCCTGCGCCCTGCGGATGGCCGGTCCATCCTCGGTCACCCGAGCGGTCCCGCGAAACGTCCGTTCGGGCGGTTGGGGCAGGCCCGTTCGGGCCCCCTGCGGCGTGGTCGCCCCGATGCGATCGACCGGGCAGTGGATCGCTCGTCCACACCGTCGGGAAAGGGGTGAGCCGGCGCATCGGTCACTGGGGATGAATGACTGATGCGCCGGCTCGGCTCGTGGGGCCGCCGGGGCCCTGGGATCTCGCGTCAGGACCGCCGGCGGCGCGACCTGATCACCAGTCCCGCGCCGCTGAGCAGCAGGAGCAGGCCGGCGAGGAGCCAGAGGAGTGCCGGCCCGCCGGTGTTCGGCAGCCCGGACAGGCCGCCGCCGGTGTCCTTGGCCGGCGGCGCCACCGGGTTCTTCGTGCACATCGGGTCGCCGCTGCTGCACTTCCCGGTCTTGCCGATCACGCCGGGTCCACGCAGGAAGTTCGCCAGCAACGCGTCGCCCTGCGCGGCCTCCGGCTTCACCTTGACGGTGTACCTCACCGTGGCGGTCCCGTTGCCGGCGAGCTGTCCGGTCACCTTGATCCGGGCACCCTTGCGCTTGGCCACCAGACCACCGGTGGCCTTCGGCTCCTTGACGACGGTCGCGTCGTCCAGCACCCCGGCCAGCTTGTCGACGTAGGTGACGGCTGTTGCTCCGGTGCCGGTGTTGGTGAAGGTCAGCGTGTAGGTGAGGGTGTCGCCCGCCGTGACCTTCGAGCCGTCCTTGGGGTTGACGCTCTTCTTCGCCGCGACCTCGCCCACCGGGTGGCAGGTGACGTCCTCACCGGCCGTGCATGCCGCCGGCGGGGCCTCCCCGGGCTCGAGCAGCCAGTTGCCCAGCACCTTGTCGCCCTGCTGGCCGGCCGGCTTGACCTGCACCGTGTAGGTGACCGAGGCGGACCGGCCGGCGGCCAGCGCTCCCTTGACGGAGAACTGCCCGTTCTCGACCGGCGACACGGTCAGCGCCGGATCCGAGGCGGCCGGAGCGGTGACGAGGGTGGCGTCGTCGAGTACGCCGCCCAGCTGGTCGACCTTGTTCACCGCGCCGGCACCGGTGCCCTTGTTGGTGAAGGTCAGCGTGTACGTCACCAGCTGACCCGCACTGAGCACGGTCCCCGCAGCCGGGCTCGCGGACTTCGCGTCGACGACGTCGCCGACTCCGGAGCCTTCCTCGGCACACGGCCTGCCCGTGACCGGGTCGTAGCTGTCTGTCGTCGACAGGTCGCACGTCGGCGTCGCACCGCCTCCGGCCCAGGCGACGTTGCGGAGGTTGAGGTCTCCACCGCGCTTGAGCCTGACCGTGTAGGTGATGGTGACCGTCTCGTCGACCGCCAGAGCGCCGGTCCACTGCAGGAGCGGGGCTTGGTAGTCGAGGTCGCCGGTCTTGTCCGCCTTCGCGTCGGCCTGGTAGTCCGCGTCGTCCAGGACTCCGGACAGGTCGTCCTTGACGACGGCCGGGTTGCTCGCGGTGTAGTCCGCGTTGCCGGTGTTCCTCGCCGTCACGGTGTAGGTGACGGTGTCGCCGTAGGTCAGGATCGGGCTCTGCACCGCCCGCTTGCTGATCTCCAGCTCGCGGACCGGGTTGCAGGTCGAGTCCTCCTCCGTCGCCGGCGCACACGCCGTCGGCGGCGGGGTGCCGGGT
>JAPSKJ010000225.1 GCA_031177735.1 Nocardioides sp. | reverse complement strand
CTGGCCATCGACCTGAAGTTCAAGCTCGGCTTCGACGACACCCTCGACGTCGTCGGCATCCACATGGTCGGCGGCTTCATCGGCTGCCTCTACCTGGGCTTCTTCGCCACCGGCAGCGGCCTGTTCACCGGCGGGGGCAACCTCGACCAGCTGATCACCCAGCTGGTGCCCTCGCTCACCGTCGCGGTCTACTCCTTCGTCATCGCCTTCGTGGTGGGCACGCTGATCGAGAAGACCGTCGGCTTCCGGGCCAAGGAGGAGGACGAGGTCGCCGGCATCGACCTGGTGCTCCACGGCGACGGCTACGCCATCAACTGAAGACGACCGCTCGCACGATGCTGCAGGCCCGTCCCGGTTCGCCGGGGCGGGCCTGGCGGCCATGACGGCCAGGGTCAGCGGCTGCGCATCCGGCGGTTGGAGGCCTGGATCCGCACACTGAGATCGTGGATCTCGTCGAGGACGGCACGCGCGAGCCACACCGGCGCTCGCCTCGACCGGGGCGCCTGGACCAGGATCCCCGCGGCCGCGCAGGCCCGGATCGCCGCGGCCGCGTCGTCCGCGGTGGCCCCGATGCGGGTCGCCACGAGCTGGCCGTTGACGATGGGCTCGTCGGTGAGCAGATCGAGCAGCCGGTACGCCGTCGTGCCCGGCCGCGGGTCCCCGGCCGCCTGCTGCCAGGCGGCCCGGACGTCGGTGAGGTGGGTGGCCGTGCGCCACGACTCCGCCGTAGCGATGCTGGTGGCCGAGGCGAGCATCGCCACGATGGTGGACGCTCGGCCGGCGCGGTAGTCGCCGAGCGCGTCGAAGTAGCGGTCGCGGTGCGCGACGAGGGCCGAGGCGATCGGCACGGTGAGGTGGCGGGTCGCCCGCCGGCGGCGCAGCACGGCGTGGATGAGAGCGCGGCCGATCCGGCCGTTGCCGTCGATGAAGGGGTGGATCGACTCGAACTGGGCGTGCGCGATCGCGGCTTGGACCAGCGCGGGGAGGTCGTCGCGGTTGGCGAACGCGAACAGGTCGTCGAGGTAGTCCGGCACCGTCTCCGGAGGTGGCGGGACGTGCAGCGCGCCGGTGGGGGAGTAGTCGCTGCCGCCCACCCAGTTCTGGGTGGTGCGGAACGTGCCGGCGCGGTGCGCCTCGTCGGGATGGCGGCGGAACAGCTCGTGGTGGGCCTGGAGCACCGCCTCGGGGCGGATGCGGCGGGTGGCCTGCGCATCACGGATCATCCGCTCCAGCGCGGCCGTCGCGGAGGCCATCGAGACCGCCGAGGCGTTGGCGCCGGCGCCGAGCAGTGCCCGCCCGTAGTCGGCCAGGCTGGCGTCGACGTCCTCGATCTTGGAGGAGTCCACCGCCTCCGTGCGCAGCTGCAGGTGGTTGAGGGCGCTCAGCGTGCGACCGTGCACCAGGTCGAGGTGGCCGAGGTCGCCCGCGCTCGCCGCCGTCATCGCGGCCAGCGGCCGCGGCATCGGGTAGTCGCTGTCCCGGATCATCGGCGGGAGCGACACGATGATCTCCCGGACCCGCCGGTCCGCACGCGGCCCGCGGACCGTCCGCTGCCGCCAGGGCCGGACCTCAGCGGTGTGCGGCGCCCAGTCGAGCGCGGGATCATCGATCGTCACGCCGATCATCCTGGCAGCGGCGTACGCTGCTGCCGCGCAGACCCGACATGCCAGGTCGTGGCCGTGGAGCCGTCGGTGGAGGATTTCTGCTGGTCGGGGGCGCTGTGGCAGACTCGTCCACGGTCTCGTCGGCCGAAGGATCGCTCGTGTCCCCGTGATGCGAGGCTCTGCGCACGCGCCCTGCCACAGGGGGGACGTCCGCCGCCGGCCACCGCCCGCCGTCAGGCTGGCAGGCGTGACCCACACCTGAACACGACTCGTACCCACCGCGGCTGACCTGTGGCACTCGCGAGGAGACAACATGAGCAACCTGCTTGCCGAGATCGGCAACGGCATCAAGCGCGACGACCTGCCCGCCTTCCGGGCCGGCGACACCGTCAAGGTCCACGTCAAGGTCGTCGAGGGCAACCGGTCCCGCGTCCAGATCTTCCAGGGCGTCGTGATCCGCATCCACGGCGCGGGCGTCGGCCGCACCTTCACCGTCCGCAAGGTCTCCTTCGGCGTCGGCGTCGAGCGCACCTTCCCGCTGCACTCCCCGATCTTCGAGACCGTCGAGGTCGTCACCCGCGGTGACGTTCGTCGCGCGAAGCTCTACTACCTGCGCAACCTGCGCGGCAAGGCCGCCAAGATCAAGGAGCGCCGCGAGGCGTGAGCCGAAGGCCGGTTGGCCTGCTGGCCGGAGTCCCTACCTAGACTCTGCGCGTGACCTCCCAGGACCGCGATCTCTCCGACGTCGACGACTTCGACCGGGAGGGGTCGCGGTCCTCGTCTTCTCCGGGGCGCGCGCGCAAGCACCTGCCGGTCTGGCAGGAGACCATCCTGCTGCTGGTGGTGGCACTGTTCCTGGCCATCGGCATCAAGGCCTTCCTGGTGCAGCCCTTCTACATCCCGTCGGAGTCGATGGAGCCCGGGCTGGTCAAGGACGACCGGATCCTCGTGCAGAAGCCGTCGTACTGGTTCGGCGACACACCGCAGCGCGGTGACGTCGTCGTCTTCAAGGATCCCGGCGGCTGGCTGTCGGAGGCCGACTCCGCGGGGCCGTCCGGCTTCGTGGCTCAGGCGCTGGCCAAGATCGGCCTCTACCCGACCGGCGGGCACCTGGTGAAGCGCGTGATCGGCGTCGAGGGCGACATCATCGAGTGCTGCGACGAGCAGGGCCGGCTCAAGGTCAACGGCGTGCCGCTGGAGGAGTCCTCCTACGCGCGGCCGGGGGAGTGCTACGGCCCGATGATCGCCTCCTGCTCCTGGACGGCCGGGCCGGTCCCCGGTGGGAAGCTCTTCGTGATGGGCGACAACCGGGCCAACTCCGCCGACTCCAGCCGCCACCTGTGCACGCCCGAGGTCACCGAGTGCTCCGACTCGCCGTGGGTCGACACCGATCTGGTCGTCGGGCGCCTGATGGCCGTGGTGTGGCCGCTCGGCAAGGCGCGCTTCGACCACCGCCCGGAGGCGTTCGAGTCCGTCGCGTCGGCAGCCGAGGAGCAGTGAGGCGCAGATGAGCACGGCGCCGAGCCTGCGGATGGAGCGGAGCCTGCTGCGCTCCGGCGCCCGCTACCTCGCGGCTGTCGACGAGGTGGGCCGCGGTGCGCTGTCGGGTCCGGTCACCATCGGGATGGTCGTCATCACCGAGACGACGAAGACCGCACCCCAAGGGGTGCGCGACAGCAAGCTGCTCACTCCTGAGGCGCGTCAGCGGTTGGTGCCGAGGATCCAGCGCTGGGCGACGTGCTGGGCAGTGGGCCACGCGAGCCCTGCGGAGATCGACGAGCTCGGCATGACCGCCGCGCTCCGCCTCGCCGGGCACCGTGCCCTGGCCCAGCTGTCGGTCGAGCCCGACGCCCTGCTGCTCGACGGCAACCACGACTACCTCTCCGTGCCCGAGCAGGGCGCACTCTTCGGCACTCCGGCGCTTCTCGCCCGGGTGCCGCCGGTCGTCACCCGCATCAAGGCCGACATGACGTGTGCGGCTGTCGCTGCGGCGAGCGTGCTGGCGAAGACCGCCCGCGACGCGATCATGCTCGCCTTGCACGAGGAGGCGCCGGCGTACTGCTGGGCGGAGAACAAGGGTTACTCCGCGCCCGCCCACATCGAGGCGCTCGCCGCCCTCGGCCCCTCGGTGCACCACCGGCGGTCGTGGCGGCTGCCCGGCGTCGACGCCCCGGTCGGCACGGCCCCGGAGCCGCCGGCCGACCTCGCCGCAGGGCCGCCGACCGGCGCGGTCGACGAGCCCGCAGACGGCTTGGTCACGCCTACCGCCCGGCTCGTCTAGAGTCGGAGTCGTGAGCGCCGAGGACCTCGAGAAGTACGAGACCGAGATGGAGCTGACGCTCTATCGCGAGTACCGCGACGTCGTCGGCATCTTCAAGTACGTCGTCGAGACCGACCGGCGCTTCTACCTGTGCAACCAGGTGGACGTGAAGGCCCGCGCCGAGGCGGGCGAGGTCTTCTTCGAGGTCTCGATGAGCGACTGCTGGGTGTGGGACATGTACCGTCCGGCCAGGTTCGCCAAGAACGTCAAGGTGCTGACCTTCAAGGACGTCAACGTCGAGGAGCTCAGCCCCTCCGAGATCGACCTCCCGAAGGACTAGTCCGCCCCCGCCTCCTGAGCCGAAAACGCCACGCGCGGCCGCGATCCGCTTTACCTTCACACGAGGCTGGGTAGGGGACCCGGCTGGTGGGGGAGGGCATGAGCGATTCGAGCCTGGATCGTCGTAGCGCACGCGGCGCAGCGGCGGTCGAGTTCGCGCTGGTCATGCCGCTGTTGGTCGGGTTGGTGTTCAGCACCATCTCCTACGGGATGATGCTGAGCTTCCGTCAGGGCATCAGCCAGGCCGCGGCTGAAGGCGCGCGCGCGGCGGCGCTCGCCCCGGTGAGCGTCGGCGGGCAGAAGGCGAAGGCACAGGCGTACCTCGCCGTACAGGCGGCGCTCGGACCCGACTTCACGTG
>JAPSKJ010000224.1 GCA_031177735.1 Nocardioides sp. | reverse complement strand
CAGAGCCGGCGCACCAACGAGGAGATCGGTTCGTGACGATCCGCGTAGGCATCAACGGGTTTGGCCGCATCGGTCGCAACTACTTCCGCGCACTGCTGGAGCAGGGCGCCGACATCGAGATCGTGGCCGTCAACGACCTGGGTGACACGGCGACCACTGCGCACCTGCTGAAGTACGACACCATCCTGGGCCGCCTCAAGCAGGAGGTCTCCCACACCGCCGACACGATCACCGTCGGCGACAAGACGATCAAGGTGCTCTCCGAGCGCAACCCCGCCGACATCCCGTGGGGCGAGCTGGGCGTCGACATCGTCATCGAGTCGACCGGCATCTTCACGAAGAAGGAAGACGCCGAGAAGCACATCGCCGGCGGCGCCAAGAAGGTCATCATCTCCGCGCCCGCCAAGAACGAGGACATCACCCTCGTCATGGGCGTCAACCACGAGCAGTACGACCCGGCGAACCACCACGTCATCTCCAACGCCTCCTGCACCACCAACTGCGTGGCGCCGATGGCGAAGGTGCTCGACGAGAACTTCGGCATCGTCAAGGGCCTGATGACGACGGTGCACGCGTACACGAACGACCAGCGCATCCTGGACTTCCCGCACAAGGACCTGCGCCGCGCGCGTGCCGCCGCCGAGAACATCATCCCGACCACCACGGGCGCCGCGAAGGCCACCGCCCTGGTGCTGCCGCAGCTCAAGGGCAAGCTGGACGGCATGGCCATGCGCGTCCCGGTCCCGACCGGCTCGGTCACCGACCTGGTCGTGGAGCTCTCCCGCGAGGTCACCAAGGAAGAGGTCAACGCCGCCTTCCAGAAGGCCGCCGAGGGCGAGCTGAAGGGCTACCTCGAGTACACCGAGGACGCGATCGTCTCCTCCGACATCGTCAACGCCCCGGCGTCCTGCACCTTCGACTCCTCCCTGACCATGGTCCAGGAGGGCAAGAACGTGAAGGTCATCGGCTGGTACGACAACGAGTGGGGCTACAGCAACCGCCTCGTCGACCTGACGGTCTTCGTGGGCAACCAGCTCTGATCGTGGAGCAGGCAGCCTGATATGAGTGCAGGGCTCGGCCGGTGCGGCAACGCGCTGTCCGAGCCCTGACGCACGTATCGGAACGGTCGCCCTCTTTCGATCACGAGCGATCACGAGCGAACACGAGCTCAAGCCAGGGAGCCCCTATGAAGACGATCGACGAACTCCTCTCCGAAGGTGTCGCGGGCAAGCGGGTCTTCGTCCGCGCCGACCTCAACGTGCCGCTGGACGGCACCACCATCACCGACGACGGCCGCATCCGCGCCGTGCTGCCCACCGTGAAGGCCCTCGCCGACGCGGGCGCCCGCGTGGTCGTCGCCTCGCACCTGGGCCGCCCCAAGGGCGCCCCGGACCCCGCCTTCTCGCTCGCCCCCGCGGCCGCGCGCCTCGGTGAACTCCTCGGCACCGACGTGGCCTTCGCGACCGACACGGTCGGCGAGTCCGCCGGCGCCACCGTCGCCGGCCTGGCCGACGGACAGGTCGCGGTCATCGAGAACCTGCGCTTCAACGCCGGCGAGACCAGCAAGGACGACGCCGAGCGCGGCGCGTTCGCCGACCGTCTCGCCGCCCTCGCCGACGTCTACGTGGGCGACGGATTCGGTGCCGTGCACCGCAAGCACGCCTCGGTCTTCGACCTCCCGGCCCGCCTGCCGCACTACGCCGGTCACCTCATCGCCACCGAGGTCGGCGTGCTGCGGAAGCTCACCGACGACGTCAAGCGCCCCTACGTCGTCGCCCTCGGCGGCGCGAAGGTCTCCGACAAGCTCGCCGTCATCGACCAACTGCTCGGCAAGGCCGACCGGCTCCTCATCGGCGGCGGCATGGCGTACACCTTCCTCAAGGCCAAGGGCTACGAGATCGGCAAGTCCCTGCTGCAGGAGGACCAGATCCCGGCGGTCCAGGAGTACCTGGAGCGCGCCGAGAAGAACGGGGTCGAGCTGGTCCTGCCGGTCGACACGCTGGTCTCCGGGGAGTTCCCCGACCTGAAGGCCAAGGCCGCGACCCACCCCACCACCGTCGCCGCGGACGCCATCCCGGCCGACCAGGAGGGCCTGGACATCGGTCCGGAGACCCGCAAGCTGTACGCCTCGAAGCTCGCCGACGCCGCCACCGTCTTCTGGAACGGCCCGATGGGCGTCTTCGAGCACCCCGACTACGCCGAGGGCACCAAGGCGGTCGCCCAGGCCCTCATCGACTCCCCGGGCTTCACCGTGGTGGGTGGCGGCGACTCCGCCGCCGCGGTCCGTACCCTGGGCTTCGACGAGCAGGCATTCGGCCACATCTCGACCGGCGGCGGCGCCTCCCTCGAATACCTCGAGGGCAAGACGCTCCCCGGCCTCGCAGCACTGGAGGACTGACCCTCAATGACCACCCGTACGCCGCTGATGGCGGGCAACTGGAAGATGAACCTCAACCACCTCGAGGCCATCGCCCACGTCCAGAAGCTCGCCTTCGCCCTGGCCGACAAGGACTACGAGGCCGTCGAGGTCGCCGTCCTGCCGCCCTTCACCGACCTGCGCTCCGTGCAGACCCTGGTCGACGGCGACAAGCTGAGGATCAAGTACGGCGCCCAGGACATCTCGGCGCACGACGGCGGTGCCTTCACCGGCGAGATCTCCGGCCCCATGCTGGCCAAGCTGAAGTGCACCTACGTGGCGATCGGCCACTCCGAGCGCCGCCAGTACCACGCCGAGACCGACGAGATCGTCAACGCGAAGGTGAAGGCCGCCTACAAGCACGGCATCACCCCCATCCTCTGCGTCGGCGAGGAGCTGGAGGTCCGCGAGGCGGGCAACCACGTCGCGCACACCCTCGCCCAGGTCGAGGGCGGTCTGAAGGACCTCCCGGCCGAGCAGGCCGAGACGATCGTCATCGCCTACGAGCCCGTGTGGGCCATCGGCACCGGCAAGGTCTGCGGTGCCGCGGACGCGCAGGAGGTCTGCGCCGCCATCCGCGGCAAGCTCGCCGAGCTGTACTCGCAGGAGCTGGCCGACAAGGTCCGCATCCAGTACGGCGGCTCGGTCAAGTCCGGCAACGTCGCGGAGATCATGGCGCAGGCCGACATCGACGGCGCGCTGGTCGGCGGCGCCTCGCTGGACGCCGACGAGTTCGTCAAGATCGTTCGTTTCCGCGACCAGTGAGTATGCGCTAGCGGCGATCCGTCGTACCCTTGCGGGGTCCAGCAGTGTGCTGGGCCCCGCGTCGTCCATCCGCATCCGAGGAAGTTGGTCCAGCCGTGGTTCTGGGGTTCTCCATCGCCCTGATCGTCTTCAGCCTGCTGCTGATGCTGCTGGTGCTGATGCACAAGGGAAAGGGCGGCGGCCTCTCCGACATGTTCGGTGGTGGCATGCAGTCCTCCGTCGGCGGCTCCTCGGTCGCCGAGCGCAACCTCGACCGGATCACCGTCGTGATCGGTCTGCTGTGGTTCGCGTGCATCGTCGTGCTCGGCATCATGATGAAGATGAACAACTGACCGAGGGCACGATCACCCGCATTCCCACGCATTCCCCACGTAAGGCCCCATGTTCGGTACGCGCAGCTGAGCGCGGCCTATCATGGGGCTTGCGTCTGGCTGCGGGGGAGGTAACTCCCATCACTGGACGCGCGTTGGGCCTTACGTAGACTGAGGCGCTCGCAGCGAAGCGGTACGCCGACTCGCTTCGCTGCACCATCACGCAGGGAGTTACGACCGTGGCAAGTGGCAACGCGATTCGGGGAAGCCGGGTCGGGGCGGGGCCGATGGGCGAGGCCGAGCGCGGCGAGTCCGCGCCGCGGCTGCGCATCTCCTTCTGGTGCTCCAACGGGCACGAGACACAGCCGAGCTTCGCCAGCGACGCGCAGGTGCCCGACACCTGGGACTGCCCCCGCTGCGGCTTTCCGGCCGGACAGGACCCCGACAACCCGCCGGACCCGCCGCGCACCGAGCCGTACAAGACGCACCTCGCCTATGTGCGCGAGCGGCGCAGCGACGCGGACGGCGAGGCGATCCTCGCCGAGGCGCTCGCCAAACTGCGCGGCGAGATCTAACACCTTCCTGCCCCGGCGGTCTCCTTCTGTCGCCTTCAGTCTTCTTCTCGTTCACCGCTGATCAATTAGGTTGGGAACAGCCGGGACAGCGGGGACACCAAGGAAGAAGGCTGAAGTCCGAGATGAACGCAGACGGCCGTATCAGGCTCAACCAGACGCCCGAGTGGACCGCTCTGGCCAAGCACCGTGAGGAGCTCGGCGAGGTGCGGCTGCGCGAGCTGTTCGCCGCCGACCCCGGCCGCGGCACCGCGTACACCCTCCGCGTCGGTGACCTGTACGTCGACTACTCCAAGCACCTGGTCACCGACGGGACGCTGGCGCTGCTGCGGGAGCTGGCCGCGGCGACCGATGTGTTCGGGCTGCGGGACGCGATGTTCCGCGGGGAGCGGATCAACACCACCGAGGACCGGGCCGTGCTGCACACGGCGCTGCGCGCGCCGCGTGACGCGGTGGTCGAGGTGGACGGTGAGAACGTGGTGCCGGCCGTGCACGCGGTGC
>JAPSKJ010000223.1 GCA_031177735.1 Nocardioides sp. | reverse complement strand
CAGGTGCTCGCGCGGCCGGCGACGAAGTTCAAGGACCTCGTCGACTTCTTCGGCAGCGCCGACCCGAAGGACTGGGAGAAGATCACCGCCGGCCAGCGGGTCCAGGTGATCCGGCCCGACGGCACCCTGCAGTTCGGCACCGAGGTGATCACCGCCTCCGACGGCAGCATCGCCGGCCTGCTCGGCGCCTCCCCGGGCGCCTCGACGGCGGCCCCGATCATGGTGCGCCTGCTCGAGACCTGCTTCCCCGACCGCTGGGACTCCTGGCAGCCCAAGGTCAAGGAGATGGTGCCGGCCTACGGCGTCCCGCTCTCGGACGACCCCGTCGCCGCCGCGGCCACCATGGCCCGCACCGCCAAGACGCTCGGTCTGCCTGCTCCGCAGGGCAGCGACGCCGCCTGATCTCCGCGAGCCGCCACTCGCGGCGCTGTCACGCGGAGTTGGCGCCACCGGTGCGCCGTTGCGGCGGCGCACCGGAGACGACAGGGGCGCACCGGAGTACGCCGCCGGCGCCCGCGCACCACAAAAACGAGGGCCTTCTCCCCGCCCGCCGCAGGGAAAAGGCCCTCGTGGTTGGCAACCAGGTGGAGCCTCAGGCCGCCTTCCCGGCAGACCGCGACGCCG
Organism: Nocardioides sp.; assembly: GCA_031177735.1. GTDB lineage: Bacteria > Actinomycetota > Actinomycetes > Propionibacteriales > Nocardioidaceae > Nocardioides. Next base: position 3,946 of record JAPSKJ010000223.1, on the reverse strand, counting down.
GCTTGGCCGACGTTGCCACCTGCTCGGCGGCCGGCTGCTCAGCCGGGTCGAGCTCTTCGCGCAGCCGCGCGATGATCGAGTTGAGCAGGCGCGAGACCTGCATCTGGGTGACGCCGATGCGCTTGCCGATCTGCTCCTGCGTCATGTCCTCGACGAAACGCAGCTTGAGGATCAGCTGCTCGCGCTCGGTGAGCTTCGACAGCGCGGGAGCAAGCAGCAGGCGCGCCTCCGCCGCCGACATGCTGACGTCGCCGTCCGGGATCAGCTCGCCCAGCGAGGCTCCGTCCTCGGCGCTACCGCTGGGGGCGTCGAGCGAGAGCGGCGTGAAGCAGCCCTCGGCGGTGAGCGCTTCGACGACGTCGTTCTCGCTGACGTCGAGCCGCTCGGCGATCTCGGCCGGCGTGAGCGTGCGACCGGACTCCTCGCGCGCCTCGTCCCGGACGCGCAGCACGCTGGTCTGCAGCTCCTGGACGCGGCGCGGAGGACGCACGGTCCAACCGTGGTCGCGGAAGTAGCGCTTGATCTCGCCACGGATCGTCGGCACGGCGTAGGTGAGGAAGTCCTCGGCGAGGTCACCGTTGAACTTGCGGGCGGCACGCACGAGCGCCATGCAGGCGACCTGCTCGAGGTCCTCGAGCGGGATGCCGCGGTCGGCGTAGCGACGGGCCATCGTGCGGGCGACGGAGGTGTTGATGACGATGACCTGCTCGATCAGCGCGTCACGCTCGGGACCCGTGGCCTTGGCAGCCTGCCCGAGCAGCTCCGTGGTCATCTCTCTGCGCGTCTGACGCGGCACCTCGTGCCGCAGCGTCGTCGTGGGGGTCATGGCATCACCGTGCCCGTGCTGGAGGCGAACTAACAGCCCTGGCGCGAACTTGGCCCCCAAGGGTGGGCACTTCGTCGGTTCTCTTCACCCCTAGGGGTGAGGTTGGCGATGCGCCGACAAGGCCCGCAGATGTGCGGATCGGTGCGGAGGGAGGTGGTGGGTGGACCGGAAGGCGGCCCCCGGTGGGCCGCCGCCCCAGCGCCAGTGGCCACTGGGGCGGCGGTGCGGCTCGATTCGGTGTGTCCCTGACCCTGGTGCCCAAGGTCACCCGATCGCGCCTTCGACTCCTACGGTACCCAGCCGGGCGCCGTTGAAAAGAGGCTTTCCACCAGTCGTGCAGGAGCCCGTGGTCCGCCACCCTGCGCGGAGGCCGGTCAGTCGTCCGGCGGGGCGAAACCGTGCTGCATGCACCAGGCGACGGCCTGGGCGCGGCTGGTCGCACCGATCTTCTTGTACGCCTGGCGGATGTGGCTCTTGAGGGTGTTGACGGTGAGGAACAGGCGGTCGGCGATCTCCTGGTTGGACAGGCCCAGGGTGACCAGGCCGAGCACCTCGACCTCCCGCGGGGAGAGCCGGGCGGACTCGCCGAGGGAGTCCGGCTGGTCGGGGATCGGCTTGCCGGCGGCGACCAGCTCGATCGCCTCGACCAGCTCCTTGGCGCGGGTCGACATCGACAGCCAGTCGGTCGCGCCCTTGGCGAGTGCGCGGGCGCGGAGGTCGGGCCGCATGTCGCGGCTGAAGATGATCACCTTCGCGTCGGTGTCCTGGATCAGGTGCTCCAGCTCCGCGCCGTCGTTGCGGTGGAGGCCGAGCGTGTCGTAGAGGATCACGTCAACGCCCGCTGCCCTGCTCCACACGCTGGGGAGGAGCGTGACGATCACCCGGTCCGGATAGTCCGCGAGCATGGCTGCGAGACCGCGCGCGACGACCTCCTGGCGGGAGACGATGGCGATCCTGAGGGGCGCGTCAGGCATATCTCGCTTCCACGGCGAGCATGCTGCCAGACACTCGCGTGTGTTGGTGACGATCGGTCACGAATGGATGGGCCCCTCTGGCGTCACGGGTCACCGGCCGGTGCCGGCATCGAGCGGCATTCTCGCACCCCGCTCGACCGTGCGGAGCAGGCCGGGCAGCCCACGCTCCCTCCACATCCGCTCGAAGTCGGCCAGCGGCGAGCGGAAGACGCCGTAGTCGTCGTAGTGGATGGGGACGGTGACCCGCGGCGCGACCAGCTCGGTGAGGGCGACGCCCTGCCGGGCGTCCATGGTGAGGAGTACGCCGGCGATCCTCGTGCCGCCCAGGTGGATCGCCATCGCGTCGAGTGGGCCGAGCCGCTCGCCGACCTCGGCCAGCCACGGGCGGTAGAGGGTGTCGCCGGTGACGTAGAGCCGGAACGGCGTGCCGCCCTGCGCCGTGTACTCCACGACGCTGCCCATCACCGGCGGGAGGAGTGCGCGCAGCGGCTTCGGCGCGTGCTCCCCGGGCACCGAGGTGATGGTCAGCCGGTCACCGCCCTTGCGGAGCTCGACCGACTCCCACGGGTCCATACCGACGGCGCCGCCGAAGCCCCAGGTGCGTAGCCGATCACCGGCGGGCGGGGTCGTGTAGACCGGAAGCGTCCGGTCCAGCTCCCGCCGCGCGACGCGGTCGAAGTGGTCGCCGTGCAGGTGTGAGAGGAGCACCGCATCGAGGTCGGGCAGCTGCGCCGGCTGGAGCGACGGCTCGGTGCGGCGCCGCGAGAACAGTCCCTTGCCCAGGTAGGCGAGCTGGCCGCGGTGCAGGAAGTTGGGATCGGTCAGCACGGTGAACGGGCCGAAACGGAGCAGCGTCGTCGCCGTCCCGATGAACTCCAGGCTCGGTCCTGCCACGTCCCACCCCTCCTTCGTCGCCGGGCGCTGCCTGCGTGTTGCCCGATACCCACCCGCGTCCAGCGCGACACGGGCCCATGCGCAGGCTCGTGCCTGGCGCGGCTCGCCGGTGGGTACTGCTCGTCCCACCGACCCGATGAGGAGAGCCATCGTGACCACCACATCGACCCCCTTCGTGCGGGCGGCTCAGAGGGTCGAGGACCTGCGGGCACTCGACCCTGTCGACGCGGCGCTGCGGCCGGCCGCCCTCGCCCTGACCGGCCGGCCGCTGGCTCGCCACCTGCTCCACGGCCACTGGCTGGGCCACGCCGTCCACCCGCTGATGACCGACGTCCCCCTCGGCTGCTGGACCGCTGCGACCCTGTTGGACCTGCTCGGCACCGACGACGACCGGCCCGCGGCACGGCGCCTGGTCGGCTACGGCATCCTCGCCGCGCTGCCCACCGCCCTCACCGGCGCCGCGGAGTGGGGCGCGGTGAAGGACGTCCGCGACCGGCGTACCGGCCTGGTGCATGCCGCCAGCAACTCGGTCGGCCTCGCGCTCTACACCGGTTCGTGGCTGGCTCGCCGGGGCGGGCGCGACCGGCTCGCCGCCGCGCTGGCCGTCGCCGGCGGCGCTGCCGCGGGTGTGGGCGGCTTCCTCGGCGGCCATCTCACCGAGGCGCGCAAGGTGTCCAGCCGTCACCCTGCCTTCGAGCGCCACGAGGGCGACGCGAGCTAACCCGGAGGTGCCGGTCGCTCACTGACGGTCGGGTGAGCCGGCTTGGGGTCTCCAGAACCCCGTCGACGAGCGGCGGACTCCACCCGCGATAGCGGTCAGCTGCTGGTGTCGTCCGTGTCGCCAGCGGAGAACTCGTGCCGGACCGCTGCGATGGCGCCGAGGAGCGCGCCGGCCGAGGCGCCGAAGAGGAGTCCGCGGGAGAGTCCCTCCGCCACGGTCAGCTCGGTGACGCCGGCCGCCAGGAGGCCGATGACCACCCCGGCGAGGACGCAGGTGCCGATGGCGAAGAGGACCGTCGTGAACAGTCGGCGCATGCGCCGAGGATTCCCCGCTCGGGTCGCTGCGAACCATCCACCGAGTCCCGAAACGCCGACGGCCTCTGACCGCAGCGATGCAGTTCAGAGGCCGTTCGTCGGAGCCGCCTGTCGGAATCGAACCGACGACCTAATCATTACGAGTGATTCGCTCTACCGACTGAGCTAAGGCGGCGTGCACGGCCGGGGCCGGGCAACGCGCGGAAGCATACCGATG
>JAPSKJ010000222.1 GCA_031177735.1 Nocardioides sp. | reverse complement strand
GCCGCGCCCGCATAGGGTCGGTGTGTGGCGTCGTGGAACACCTTCGTCGAGGGCGACAACCTCGACGTGCTGCGGCGGCTGGCCGCGGAGGGCCGGGAGTTCGACCTGGTCTACATCGACCCGCCCTACAACACCGGCAACGACTTCGCCTACCGCGACGACGTGCGCGGGCCCGACGGTCGGCGCCGCAGCCGGCACGACGCGTGGGTCGCGATGATGCGGCCGCGCCTGGAGGCGGCGCGCGCAGTGATGAGTCGCGCGGGGGCGATCTGGGTGAGCATCGACGACAACGAGGCGGCCTACCTCCGGCTGCTGCTGGACGAGGTGTTCGGCGAGGAGTGCTTCCTGGCCCAGATCGTGGTCAACCTCAACCCCAAGGGCCGACAGCTCGGGGGTGGCTTCGCGACCAGCCACGAGTACCTGCTGGTCTACGCCAAGGACGCGCGGGCGTGCGCTCTCGACGCGACCAGCGCCGACCACGTCGACGAGCGCGACTTCCCGCTGACCACGGTCGACGGGCGCCGCTACCGGCACCTGCCGCTGCGCAACACCAACAAGAAGTTCAACCCGGTCACCGCGCCGACGTTGCACTTCGCGCTCTGGGGCGACCCGGCCACCGGCGCGGTCCGCGCGGAGCCGTTCGGCGACGGCGGGGTGGAGGTGTGGCCGGTGTTCGGCGACGGAACGCCGGCTGTCTGGCGCTGGTCGCGCCCACGGATCGAGCAGCGGCCCGACGACCTGGTCTGCCGGGTCGTCAAGGGTCGGCTCGGCGAGCGGGTCGACGTCTTCCAGCGCGACTGGCTGCACCCGGGCACCCGGCGCAAGAAGCTGCGCACGATCTGGCCGGCCGAGGAGATCGGGTCCACCGACACCGCGGTCGCCGAGCTCAAGGCGCTGGTGGGCCACGTGTTCGAGTCGCCCAAGCCCACCGGGCTGCTGCGGCGGATCCTGGCGACCATGCCGGACGACGCGCGGGTGCTCGACTTCTTCGCCGGCAGCGGCACCACCGGCCACGCGGTTGCGCTCGCCAACGCCGCGGACGGCGGCAGGCGCACCTGCCTGAGCGTGAACCGTCCCGAGCCGACCCGGCGGGGATCGAACGCGCACGTGGCCGGGCTGGCCACCGTCGCCGACATCACTCGCGCCCGGCTGCGCGCGGTGGCCGCCGCCGTCGGCGGCGGCCTCGAGGAGCTCACGATGGATGCCTCCCGGTCAGTCGAGCCCGTGCCGAGCCCGGGGGCCCGGCATGGCTGAGTCCTCCGTCGGTCGTTGGACCGCCCGCGCGGGCCACCGCTCGCGCCGGGAGACCCGCGTGCGGCTGGCCCGGTGGAAGGCCAAGCGCTGGCAGATCGCCCAGTGCGCACTCGCGGCCGGGGCCGCCTGGTTCATCGCCAGCAGCCTGCTCGGCCACGACGTGCCGGTCTTCGCCCCGATCGCGGCGGTGCTCAGCCTCGGGACGTCCTACGGCCAGCGTCTGCGCCGGGTCGCGGAGGTGACCATCGGGGTCGCCCTCGGCGTCCTCCTCGGCGACCTGCTGGTGGCCTGGCTCGGGTCGGGTGCGTGGCAGCTGGTGGTGATCGTCGGCCTGGCCATGACCGTGGCGGTGCTGGCCGACGGTGGCCAGCTGTTCGTCAACCAGGCCGCGGTGCAGGCGATCTTCGTCGCCGGCCTGATCCCCACCCAGGGCGCCGCGCTGACCCGGTGGACCGATGCCCTGGTGGGCGGTGCGGTGGCGCTCGTCGCCGCGACCGCCGTGCCGGCGGCCCCGTTGCGGCGGCCACGTGAGCAGGCGGCCGTCGTGGTGCGCAAGGTCAGCCAGCTCCTGCGCGCCGCCGCGGTGGTGATGGAGGACGCCGACCCGGTCCACGGCATGTCAGTGCTCGCCGACGCCCGCTCGACCGACGGACTGATCCGCGAGCTCCAGGCGGCGGCCGACGAGGGGATGGCGGTGGTGACGTCCTCGCCCTTCCGGATCCGGCACCGCCCTCAGGTGCGGCGGATGGCTGAGCTGGTCGACCCGCTCGACCGCGCGCTGCGCAGCACCCGGGTGCTGGTCCGCCAGGCCGCCGTCGCCGCCTACCGCGGCATCATCGTGCCCGCGTCCTACCTCCAGCTCGCCCGCGACCTGGCCGAGGCGACCGACCTGGTCGCCGCCGAGCTCGCGGCGGGTCGCCAGGCGATCGGAGCGCGGCCGGCGCTGCTGGCCGTGGCCGAGGCCTCCGGGGCGGTCGAGCGGACCGAGGCGATCAACGCCGAGGTGGTCCTGGTGCAGCTGCGCAGCATCGTGGTCGACCTGCTCGGGGTGACCGGGATGGGGCAGTTCGAGGCGACCGACGCCCTGCCGCCGGTGCCGCAGTTCCCCGACCGCGACTGACCGAGCTGCCGCCTCAGCCCAGCGACTCGCGCAGCTCCCGCACCACCGAGTCCACGACCGCGACCAGGTCGCCGTCGGTGCGGGCGGCGACCGCACGCTGACGCTGGTAGGACGCCCCACGTGCCACGATGTCGGCGACCCCGCCCAGCTCGGCGGTGCAGCCCAACTGCTCGGCGACCGGCTCCAGGCGGACCAGCAGGTCGGCGAGGTCGTCGGTGACGAGCCGCTCGTTGCTCTCCTCGTCGAGGATGACGATGGCCTCGAGGCCGTAGCGGGCGGCCCGCCACTTGTTCTCCTGCACGTGCCACGGCGGCATCGTGGGCAGGTGTTCGCCGGCGGCCGCGCGGGTGTCGAGGTCGACGACCAGGCAGTGCACCAGCGCGGTGATCGCGGCGAGCTCCTCGAAGGTGGACACGCCGTCGCACACCCGGTTCTCGATGGTGCCGAGCGCGGCCGAGGGGCGGATGTCCCAGCGGATCTCGGAGAGCTCCTCGATGACCCCGGTGGTGAGCTGGTCCTGCGCGAAGGCCTCGAACTGCTCCCAGGTCTCGAACTGGAAGGGCAGTCCCGCGGTCGGCAGCTGCTGGAACATCAGCGCGCGGTTGGAGGCGTAGCCGGTGTCGACCCCGGCCCAGATCGGCGAGGAGGCCGAGAGCGCCTGCAGGTGGGGGTAGTAGGTCAGCAGTGCGGAGAGCACCGGCATCACGCGCTCCCGCTCCGGCAGGCCGACGTGGACGTGCACGCCCCAGATCAGCATCTGCCGCCCCCACCACTGGGTGCGGTTGATCAGCTCCTCGTAGCGGTGGCCCTCGGTCAGCTGCTGGCGGGTCCACGACGCGAACGGGTGCGTGCCGCCGCCGTACAGGTCGACCCCGATCTCGTCGCACGCCGGCGCCACGGCCGCCATCGTCGAGCGCAGGTCCTCGACCGCCTCGCCCACGGTGTGGCACACGCCTGTCACCAGCTCCACGGTGTTGCGCAGCAGCTCCTTGTGCAGCCGGCCGGGGTCGGCCATCCGTGGCTTGGCGCGTGCGAAGAGATGGGCCGCTTCGTTGGCGAGGTCGCGGGTGGACCGATCGACGATCGCGAGCTCCCACTCCACCCCCAAGGTGGGCTCCGGCGAGGCGTGGAAGTCGATGCGCACCCCTCCAGGGTGGCAGGTCGGCGATGGGTTCGGGAGTGCGCCGCCCGCCTCCCCGGCCGCTCGGAGTCCCTGGCACCCTGTGGGGAATGGATCCGCGTGCCGTGACCCTGACCCTCGACTTCTGCCTCAGGGTCGGCGAGGTGCTGCTGGCCTCCGGGGCCGGCGCCGCCGACGTGACGGCGACGATGCGCTCGCTGGCCCGCCACCTCGGCCTCCGCAACGCCGACATCGACGTCACCTTCGTCAACATCTCGATGCAGCACCAGGAGGGCGCGGACGAGCTGCCGGTGATGGCCACCCGGCAGGTCAAGGCCCGGGTGATCGACTACGAGCACCTCACCCGCGTGGACCACCTGGTCCGGGCGGTGCTGCGCGACGAGCTCGACCTCAAGGCCGCGCGCACCGAGCTGGGCCGGATCACCTCCACCGGGCACGCCCGGCCGCGCTGGGCGGTCACGCTCGGGCTGGCGCTGATGGCGGCCGGCATCACCGTCCAGCTCGGCGGTGACGCCCTGGTCGCGCTGCTGGGGTCCGTCTCCGCCGCGATCATCGACCGGGTGCAGCTGGCGCTGACCCGGCGGCGGATCCCCGTCTTCTACCAGCAGGTCGCCGGCGCGGGGGTCGCGTCGCTGCTGGCGGTCGCCGCCACGGCCTCGCCGCTCGACATCGACACCGGCAGCGCGGTGACCGCCAACATCATCGTGCTGCTCGCCGGCATCGGCTTCATGGGTGCGCTGCAGGACGCGCTGACGGGCTTCTACATCACCGCCGGCGCCCGGATCACCGAGGCGCTGCTCTCGACCGCCGGCATCATCGCGGGCGTCACCGGCGGGTTCGCCCTCGCCGGCATCCTCGGCGTCGAGATCACCCGCGCCGAGCCGGGCGTCTCCGACCTGCAGAGCCTGGGCCTCAGCCTGGGTGGCGCGGCGGTCGGCGCCGGGGCGTTCGCCTACGCCTCCTACGCCCCCAAGCGGATCGTGCTGCCGATCGCGCTCATCGCCGCGCTCGCCCTGGGCATCGTGCTCGCCTTCCCCGACGACGTGGGCCGGGCGTGGCCGGT
>JAPSKJ010000221.1 GCA_031177735.1 Nocardioides sp. | reverse complement strand
CGTGCGCGGCACGCCCACGTTCTTCGTGGGGGAGGAGCGCGTCCAGGGTCGCTACGACGCCCGCACCCTCATCGAGGCCCTCGAGCGCTCGGCTGCGGATCGGGCCGGCGCCCGCACCGCCCGCTGAACCACCCCCCGCCGCCGCAATGCGCGAGACGTCACTTGTGGCCCCGCGAGGCGTCAGTTGTGGCCCTGCGAGGCGTCAGTTGTGGCCCGCCCAGATGTCTCCAGCTGTCCGGCCGGCGCCATGGTGCGCCCGCACTGACTCCTCGAGGGGCCGGAACTGACTCCTCGAGGGGCCAAACCTGACTCATCAAGGGGCCGGAACTGACTTCTCGAGGGGCCAGAAGTGACTTCTCGAGGGGCCAGAAGTGACTTCTCGACGGCGGGTCAGGCGCGGCGCCAGGAGGGGTCGCGGCCGATGAACGCGACGAACCGGTCCTGCACCGGCGCCTCCGCCGGCACGTCGATCTTCGGGCCGAACTGCTTGCTCTGGCGAAGCAGGTCGTCCAGGGGCGTCATGCCCTCCAGCGCGGCCGCGGCGCGGTCGTCGCCGAGGTCGAAGTGCTGTCCCAGCGCCCGGGCCAGGTCCCAGGAGTGCATCCACACGTCGGCGGTGTAGAACCGGTCGATGGCGCTCGCCAGCGGCATGTCGCCGAGCATCTGGCTGCGGTAGACGGCCTCACCGTGCTCCTCCAGGAGCCGCTGGACGTCCGCGGTGCGCTGGTCCCAGGCGACAACCGGGTCGGCGTCGACGTCGACCGGATCGAGCGAGACACCGGCCGCGGTCACGAAGCCGGGGAGCCACTCGACCAGGTGGCGCACCACGTCGAGTGCCTGCCACTCCTTCACCGGGGTCGGACACGCCCAGTCGGCCGGCGTGGCGGACCGGACGAGAGCCCCGAAGCGGGCGGCGTCGTACGCGTGCTGCTCGGTGGGGCTCATGAGGCCAGGCCCGCGAGGATCTCGTCGAGGTAGGCGTAGCCCTCCTTGACGCCCACGTCCATGCCGCTGGAGAGGATCGCATCGCGGATCTCGAACGACTCCACCACCGAGACGGCGACGCAGCGGGTGCGTCCCCCGGGCAGCTCCTCGAAGGTGATCGTCTCCAGGCTGACGCCGTCGGGGGCGCCCTCCCAGGTGAAGGTCTGCACCAGCCGCTCCGGCGCGCGGACCTCGTGGAAGGAGCCGAAGAACGAGGTCTCGAAGCCGTCGTCGGGGTCGTCGCGCCAGCTGCGGTAGGCCCAGGAGCCGCCGCGGCGGCAGTCCCAGTGGGTGGCTTCGTTCTTGATGCTCCGCGGGCCCATCCACTCCATCGCCAGGTCGGGCTCCGTCCAGGCGCGGAACACCAGCTCGCGGGGTGCGTCGAACTCGCGGGTGATCGTGATCGTCGGGACGTCCGCGGCCGCGGAGATCTCGGTCTCGTGCAACGCCTGTGTGCTCATGATGCGTCCTCGTCTCGTGTGGTCGTGCGTGCGTGGTGGGGGTCCTGCTCGTCCTTCATGCGCTCCAGGAGGACGTCGAGGCGGCGGAACCGCTCCTCGGCCTGCTGCCGGTAGCGCTCGATCCACTTCGTCATCAGGTCGAACACCTCCGCCTCGAGGTGGACCGGCCGGCGCTGTGCCTCCCGGGTGCGGGTCACCAGGCCGGCGTCCTCGAGCACCTTGAGGTGCTTCGACACCGCCTGGAGGCTCACGTCGTAGGGCTCGGCCAGCTCCCCGACGCCCTGGTCGCCCTCGGTGAGCCGGGCGACGATGTCACGCCGGATCGGGTCGGCCAGGGCGGCGAAGACCTTCGAGAGCCGGTCCGTCTCGTCCACGACGCCTCCTGCTTGTCAACCATTCGGTTGAGTACGACGCTAGGCCGGGTGGCCGGCGTTGTCAACCGTTAGGTTGAGGAATCTGGGTCGTCGGAATCCCCGGTTAACCGGTGATTCCTCAACTTCTCGGCCTTTGCAACGCCCGAGAAGTGCCACGATCCCCGGTTAACCGGGGATTCCGACACCCGCCGATCGGGATACTGAGCGACATGCGGATCACCAAGTTCGGCCACGCCTGCGTGCGGATCGAGCACGAGGGCACCACGCTGGTGCTCGATCCGGGGATGTTCACCGACCCCGAGGCGCTGGACGGCGCGGATGCGGTGCTCATCACCCACGAGCACCCCGACCACTACTGGCCCGACCACCTGGCCGCGTCCGACGCGCCGGTGTTCACGATCGCCGACGTCGCCGCGAAGCTGCGCGAGGACGACCCCGCGGTCGGCGAGCGGACCACCGTGGTCACGCCGGGCTCGGTCTTCCACGCCGCCGGCCTCAGCGTCACCGCGGTGGGGGAGGAGCACGCGGTGATCCACCCGGAGATCCCGCAGATCCACAACTCCGGCTACCTGATCGAGGCCGACGGACTGGTCTACCACCCGGGCGATGCGCTCACCGAGCCCGGTCGGCCGATCGACGTGCTCCTCGTGCCGGTCTCCGCGCCGTGGGCCCGGGCCAGCGAGCTGATCGACTTCGCGCGGGCCGTGAAGGCTCCGCGCAACGTCGCGATCCACGACCGGGTCTACTCCGAGGCGGGTGCCCGGATCTTCGACGGGCAGATGGATCGGTTCCTTCCGCCCGAGGGTCTGTCGTACGTCCGGCTCGCCGACGGGCAGGATCTGTGACATGCCGATCTTCTGCGTCACCTACGACTACGCCCACGACTCCGAGGCCCTGGACGCCGTCCGCCCCGAGCACCGCGCCTTCCTGGCCGAGCAGGCGGGCCTGCTGCTCAGCGGCCCGACCGACGACGGCGGCGCCCTGCTGATCTTCGAGGCGGCCAGCGCCGCCGAGGTCGAGGAGATCCTCGACGACGACCCGTTCCACGAGGCCGACCTCATCGTCGAGCGCAACGTCGTCGGCTGGAGCCCGGTGCTCGGCTCGTGGCGCGAGGAGCTCAGCCTCTAGCGCCCACTGCTCCGGTGAGGGCGTCGCGCACCGGCACCAGCTTGGCCTGCGACTCGGCGAGCTCGGCCTCGGGGTCCGAGCCGCCGACGACACCGCACCCGGCGAAGAGCCGCACGGTGTCGGGTGCGACCAGCTCCGCGGAGCGCAGCGCGATGCCCCACTCGCCGTCGCCGGCGGCGTCGAGCCAGCCGACCGGCCCGGCGTAGCGGCCCCGGTCCATTCCCTCGATCTCCGCGATGAGGGCGGCGGCCGCCGGGCGCGGCGTGCCGCCCACCGCGGCCGACGGGTGCAACGCAGCCGCGAGCTCCAGCGCGGAGGTGTCGTCGGCCGCGACGCCGGTGACGTCGGTGGCCAGGTGCATGACGTTGGGCAGGTGCAGCACGAAGGGGACCTCGGGCACGTTCATCGAGCTGCAGTGCGGCTCGAGCGCGTCGGCCACCGAGCGGACGGCGTACTCGTGCTCCTCGAGGTCCTTGCTCGACTGCGACAGCGTCGCCGCCAGCGCGAGGTCGCTCGCCTCGTCGCCCCCCGCGAGCGCGGAGGGCAGCGTGCCGGCGAGCACGCGGGAGGTGACCAGCCCGCGCTCGCGGCGCACCAGCAGCTCGGGCGTCGCGCCGAAGAGGCCGTCGACGTGGAACGTCCAGCAGGAGGGGTACGCCGCCGCCAGCCTGTGCAGCGGCGAGCGCACGTCGATCGGGGCGCTCGCGGTGGCGAGGAGGTCGCGCGCGAGCACGACCTTGTCGAGCTCCCCGCGACCGATCCGCGCGACCGCCTCGGCCACGACGCCCATCCACCGGTGCCCGTCGAGCGCGCCGTCGACGAAGACGACGTCGCGCGGGGCATCCGGCGGATCCTGGGGTGCCAGGTGCGGCGGGGCCGGATCGGGGGCCCGGCCGGCCGGAGCGATCGTCGTGAGCCATGCGGTCCTGCCGCGGCGGCCGACCACCACCGAGGGCACGGTGAGGACCGAGTCACCCGGGCTGTCGGCGAAGGCGAAGCTGCCGAAGGCGACCAGGCCGGTGCCGGGCTCCTCGACGTCGTCCGACACCGACGAGTGCGCCACCAGCTCGGCCCACCACTTGGCGGCGTCGGTGAACCGGGTCGGTCCGTTGGTCCGGACCACCGCCGCGGTGCCCCAGCCGACCAGACCCTCGCCGCGGCGGACCCACGAGAGCGGCCGGTCCGCGGGCAGCAGGGCGAGCAGGTCGGCGGCCTCCTCGACGGGGAGGCGTCGGGTGTGCGCGACGAGGCCCTCGCCACGGGTGTCGCTCGTCGTCACGCTGGTGAGGCTACCGACCGCACCGCAGCCGCCCCGTCGGGGCCGGTCCACGTCTCGCCCCGATGCCGAGGCGTGCACGCCGCGCGGGTACCGTCGTCCTCCGTGACCCGCACCAAGTCTCCTGCCGCCGTGCGCATCGCCGGCGTCCTCGTCGGCCTCGTCGTGCTCGGCTTGATCGCCGTCTTCGCGATCGCTCTGCCCAAGATGAGCGACCCGGGCGCGATCGACCTCCCCGAGACGCTGCCGGGTGGCTACACGGCGATGGATCTCGAGCAGGCCTACGCCGGTCTCGCCGACGCTCCCGAGGACCAGGTCGCCCAGGCCCGGGCCCAGGAGCAGGTCAACCGCGCCTACGC
>JAPSKJ010000220.1 GCA_031177735.1 Nocardioides sp. | reverse complement strand
TGGGCGGCCGACGAGCCGGGCGGCACGGCGCACCTGGGAGCGGACGGTCGCGGTCGGGTCCAGCGCCGTCAGGGTCTGCGGCAGCAGCGCGATCCCTCGACCCGCCAAGCGAGCACGCTCGGCCGGGTCCAGTGCCCGTCCGTGCCAGCGCACGACGCCGCTCTGCTCGGCGTTGGGTGGCAGCATGCCGAGCACCCCGTGCGCGAGCAGGCTCTTGCCGGCCCCGCTCGCGCCGACCAGCGCGACGACCTCTCCGGCGGCGACGGTCACGTCCATGCCGTCCACGGCCGTCACCGTGCGCCGGCGCAGGCCGCGGTCGTACTGGCGGAACCGGATCCGCAGGTCCTGCACCTCGAGCAGTCGTGTCTCACTCACAGCTGGGCACTCCTCGGGTCGAGCAGCAGGCGGGAGTCCTCACCGATCCGGTCGACGAGCTTGACCACCAGGAGCAGGCCGAGCCCCGGCAGCACGGCCAGCCACCAGTGCCCCTCGGAGAGGTAGCGCATCGACTCCTGCAGGAGGATGCCGATCGCGGGCAGCCCCGGGTCGACGCCGAGTCCGAGGAAGGACAGGGCGGCTTCGTGCAGGATCGCGTGCGGGAAGAGCAGGACCGTGCCGACCAGCAGGTGCGGCACGAGGTGGCCGGCCACGTGGGTGCGGCTGATCTCCAGGCGGCTGCGGCCCAGTGCTCGGGCGATCGCCACGTAGTCGGAGCGGACGGTCTCCCGGGCGATCGAGGTGAGCACCCGGGTCAGCCGCGGCCAGTGGGTCAGGCCGACGGCGATGATCACCGCCGTCGTGCCACCGCCGAGGGCGAAGGCGACGAGGATGAGCAGCACCAGGTGCGGCAGGGCCAGGAAGAGGTCGACCAGCCATCGCACGGCAGCCTCGGCCGGACGACCGCCGAGCACCGCCAGGAGGGTGAGCACCAGTGCGATGACCCCGGAGAGCACCGCGGCGACCAGGCCCACCACCAGGCTCAGGCGGAGCCCCACCAGCGTGCGCAGGAGGACGTCGCGGCCGTAGCGGTCGGTGCCGAACGGGTGGTCCCACGACGGTGCGAGGTTGCGCTCGGTGAGGTCGGTGACGGCGGCGGGTGCTGACGCCAGGGCGCCCGCCACCACGATGCCGGCTGCCACCAGCAGCGCCAGCGCAAGAGCGACCAGGGTCCGCGTACGCCGGCTGGCGAGCGCCCGGAGGGCCGGGCGGTCCCCCGCGAAGACGGTGCTCATCCGACCGCCTCCCGCAGGCGTGGGTCGGCCCACCGGTGCGCCAGGTCCCCCAGGGCGTTGCCCACGAAGACGAGCACGGCGGTGAACATCGCGATCCCGAGGAGCAGCGGGATGTCCTGGCGCAGGGCGGCCTGGGTGGTGGCCTCGCCGAGTCCGGGATAGGTGAACACCTGCTCGGCGAGCACCGAGCCGCCGAAGAGCTCACCGACGGAGGCGAACTGGAGCATCAGGGCAGGCCCGGCGGCGTTGCGCAGCACTCGGTGGAGCACCAGCCCCGCTCGCCGCTCGCCCTGCGCGCGGGCGAACGCGACGTGGTCGCTGGCCATCACCTCGATGGTCGCCTGCCGGGTGTGCAGGAGCGTCGGCGAGATGCCGACGACGCTCAGCGTGGCGGCGGGCAGGATCAGATGGTGGAGGCGCTCGAGGAGGGATGCCTCCCCCGGCAGCGTGCCGATCGGAGCGGCGCAGCACACGGGAGCCCACTGCAGCGAGACGGCGAAGACGTAGAGGAGCAGCAGGCCGACCCAGAACGTCGGCGCGGAGGCGAGCGTGTAGGCCCACCAGGTGAGCACGCGGTCGACCACGCGGCCGCGGGTGGCGCCGGCCAGGACGCCGAGCCCGAACCCGAGGACGCCGGAGAAGAGCCAGGCGAGCGCCATCAGCGACAAGCTGGCCGCGAACCGGTCGGCGATCACCGTCGCGACCGGTTCGCCGTAGATCTGGGAGCGGCCCAGGTCGCCGCTCACCACGTTGCCCGCCCAGGCGAGGAAGCGCGTCAGCGGCGGTTCGTCGAGGCCCCAGCGCGCCTCGATCTGCGCGAGCTGCTCAGGGCTGAGGCTGCGCGCCTCGGCGCCGACGTACGCCTGCACCGGATCGACGGGCGAGGCGGAGACGAGCGCGAAGGATCCGACGGCGACGGCGACCAGCAGGCTGGCGAGCCGCAGTGCGCCGGAGGCGACCCGTCGCGCGCGTGCCCCGGTCGCTCGAGGCGCTCCGGTCGGCTCTCGCGTGCCGGTCAGCAGGTCCAGCGCCACGACTGGATCCCTGCCGTGATGGGCCACCCGTGCCCGTGCGGCTCGGTCTGCAGCTCACCCAGGTCGAGGCACTCGTCGACGAAGTAGGTGTGGTCGAGATTGACCAGCCACGCCCACGGATGGTCGCCGGTGAACCCGCCACCGTGCTCGTCGAGCTGTGCCGCCCGCCACTCGCGGTTGGCCGTCTCCTCGTCGCGCGCCGCGAGCGCGGCGTCGAGGTGGGCGTCGACGGTCGCGTCGGCGTAGAACCCGGGGTTCCACAGCTCGATGCCCGCCTGCGCCGAGTGGTAGAGGTTGTACATCTCTGTCGGGTCGTGGCTGCCCCAGCCGAAGACCACCGCGTCGACGTGCAGCCGCCGGTCGATCTCCTCCCACGACACTCCCTCGGCGCGGATCGAGATGCCGACCGGCTTCGCCATGTCGACCACGCTCAGCGCCAGGCCCTGGCGCAGCGTGTCGCTGGCCGGGTAGAGGAGCGTGAACTCCGCGCGCACCCCGTCCTTCTCGCGTACGCCGTCGCCGTCGGTGTCGACCCAGCCGGCCTCCTCCAGCAGGGCGATGGCGGCGTCGGGGTCTGCGTCGTCGACCGCCGCGGCGGGCTCGTGCCACGGCGTGCCGTCCACGGGCCCGGTGGCCGGTGACCCGAAGCCCTCGAGCACGCCGTCGACCAGCTGCTGGCGATCGATGGCGCGGCTGACGGCCTCCCGGATCGCGAGGTCGGCGGTGACGTCGTTGCCGATCGGCAGACCGGCCTCGGTGGTGCGCCCCTCGTCGGGCACGGTGGGGAAGGCGATGCCGCGGTTGTCGATCGACGGCACGGCCTCCAGGCGCATCCCGGCGATCGACCCGGTCGCCATCGCCGACGGCACCGACGCGACGTCGACCTGGCCGGCCCTGGCGGCCGCGAGAGTCGCGTCCTCGTCGGTGAAGAGGAAGACCAGGCGCTCGAAGGAGGGCAGCTCACCGTAGTAGTCGTCGTTGCGCTGGACGACCATCTGCTGGCCCTTCTCCCACGAGACCAGCTCGAAGGGGCCCGAGCCCACCGGGTGCTGGGCGTAGTCGGCGCTATGCGCGTGCTCGGGGACGATGCCGAGCGAGACGAGCCGGTTGACGAAGGTGCTGCGCGGCTCGACCAGGCGCATCTCCACGGTGTCCTGGTCGACCGCCGTGGCCCGCTCGAGCGCGGTGACGTCGGTGAGGCCACCCTGCTGGGCGGCGGTGTTGAACGTGTAGGCGACGTCCTCGGCCGTGACCGGCTGCCCGTCGCTGAAGACGGCGTCGGTGCGGATGTCGACGGTCCAGGTCAGGCCGTCCGCGCTCACGCGGTAGTCCGTCGCGAGGTCGTGGGTGAGAGAGAGGTCGGCGGCGCGCTTGAGGAGCGTCGACTGGAACAGCGGCGAGCCATAACGCCCCCAGCCCAGCGTCGGGTCGAAGCCGTCGTCGGGCTCCCCGCCCACCGCCAGCGTCAGCTCGGTGGGCACGGACCCGCCGCCGTCGGACCGCTCGTCGACCGTGCCACCGCAGCCGGCGGCCAGCGTCACCGCCACGGCGAGGGCGGCGAGCGTCCGAGCGACGCGGCGTGGACGGGCAGGGCGACGCAGCACGGAGTCTCCTTATTGCAAGGTCGTTGCAATAGCGAGGCTAGTGCATAGCGTCGCTCACCGCTCCCCCGCCGGCTGTCGTTGGGGCAGGTGCCTACGGGGTCGGCCGGCCGCCGCCGAAGGAGTCGGCCACGCCGGAGCCCCGGAACAGCCGGTACTCCAGCGGTGAGGGCGTGCCGAAGGCTGCCGGCGGCACTCCCCCGCTGGCGATGATCACGTTGCCCGCCCGGCGTCCCTTCAACGTGGCGGGCTCCGCTCCGACCACCACCTCACCCAAAGCACGAGCCGCAGCCACGAAGTCGCGCACCCTCCGGAACGGCGGCTGGTCGACGAGGTTGGCGACGAAGACGCCGTCGGCGGCGAGCACGCGTCGCACCTGCTCGACGAACCCGGCGGAGGTCAGCTCCGCGGGCACGACGGCGTCGGCGAAGGCATCCAGGATGACGACGTCCTGGGACTGGTCGCGCACAGCGAGGATCCCCGCGCGGCCGTCGACCGGCCGCACCTTGATCCCGCTCCGCGGCGGCAGGGGGGCCTCCGCGCGCACCTGCTCGATGACGGCGGTCGACGGCTCGAGGACGATCTGCGCCGAGCGCGGCCGGGTAGCGGCGACGTACCTCGGCAGCGTCATCGCCGCTCCACCCACGTGCAGGACGCGGAGCGGACCGGCGGGCATCTCGTCGACGACATCGGCGATGCGCCGCATGTAGTCGAAGACCAGATGGGTCGGGTCCG
>JAPSKJ010000219.1 GCA_031177735.1 Nocardioides sp. | reverse complement strand
AGCAGCTGGACGACGGTGGAGGTGGAGGTGTCGTAGACGACCCCCGCGGTGGCGGCGGCCACCATGGCGAGGGCGAAGAGCCACACGCTGGGGGCGAGGCCGGCCGTGGCCTGGACGACGGCGGTCGCGCCGCCCGCCACGAACACCAGCCGCGCGCCGAGGCGCGGCATCCGGGCGGCGACGAGGGCGCCGAGCACCGCGCCGAGGGAGAAGCAGGTGAACAGTCGCCCGTAGAGGGCGGCGTCACCGGCGAAGGCCTGCTCGGTCATCGCGAGCATGGTGACCTGGAAGTGCTTGCCGAGCGCGCCGGTGACCAGTCCGACGCCGAGCACGGCGGCGAGCGGGCGGCTGCGCAGCACGTGGTCGAGCCCGTCGCGGATCCGGTGCCGGCCGGCGGCGGCACGCGGCAGCGGGTGCAGCTCGTCGACCTCGAGCGAGAGCACCATGGCGACCACGGCCGCGTAGGAGATCGCGTCGAGCGCGAAGACGGCCCAGGCGCCCGGCCCGGCGAGCACCATCGACCCGAGGCCGAGGCCGGTCACCCAGCCGAGCGAGTGCGTCAACGACCCGAGGGCGATGCCGTTGCCCAGTCGCTCGGTGCCGAGCACCTGGGCGACCAGCCGCCCGAAGCACGGACCGTCGAGGGCGCCGAGCACACCGGTGACCGCGGCGCAGACGTAGAGCTGCCACACCCTCGCGTCGCCGGTGTGCGCCAGCACGGCGAGAAGGACCGCCACGGCGGCGTACAGGCCCTGCGTGACGGGCAGGATCCGGCGGGCCTCCCAGCGGTCGGCGAGCGCGCCGCCGAGGAGCCCGAGCAGCACCCCCGGCGCCTGCTTGACCGCGACGATCCCGCCCATGGCGGCCGCGGACCCGGTCACGTCGAAGACCAGCCAGCCCAGGGCGGCGGTGGACATCCACGAGCCGGCGTTGGAGATGAAGTCCGCCGCCGCCCACCGGCGGTAGTTGGGGACCTCCAGGGCGCGCAGCGCAAGCGGGAGGCGGCGGCGGGACGGGCGAGGAACGGCGCGTTGAGCGGGGTGTCGAGCGGGGTGTGGCAAGGAGGGCACGGAGAGTGGAAACGGCCCCTGGGCCGAAGCCATGAGTCGTCGTCGCGGTGACGTTGCCCACCAGGTGCTGCGACGGGGTCAACGTGCCTACGCCGCCCCTCACACGGAGAAGTCCACCCCCTGGGCCAGCGGGAGTGCGCCGGAGTAGTTGATGGTGTTGGTGGCCCGGCGCATGTACGCCCGCCATGCGTCCGAGCCGGATTCGCGACCGCCTCCGGTCTCCTTCTCACCGCCGAACGCGCCGCCGATCTCGGCACCCGACGTGCCGATGTTGACGTTGACGATGCCGCAGTCGGACCCCTCGGCGGAGACGAAGATCTCCGCCTCGGCCTGGTCACGGGTGAACAGGGACGAGGACAGCCCTTGGGGGACGTCGTTGTTGAGCGCGATGGCCTCGGCGAAGTCGTCGTACGTCATCACGTACAGCAGCGGCGCGAATGTCTCGGTCCGGACGATCTCGCTCTGGCCGGGCATGGTGACGATGGCCGGCTCGACGTAGAAAGCGTCGGGGGCCGTGTCGCCCAGCACGCGCTCGCCTCCCGCGACGAGCTTGCCGCCCTGCTCGGCTGCGGTCGCGATCGCAGCCGCCATCGCGTCGTAAGCCTGCCGGTGGACCAGCGGGCCCACCAGGGTGCCCTCGGCCATCGGGTTGCCGATCGGAAGCCGGCGGTAGGTCTCCACGAGTCGCGCGGTCAGCTCCTCAGCGACCGAGGTGTGGGCGATCACCCGTCGCATGGTGGTGCAGCGCTGGCCAGCGGTGCCGGCGGCGCTGAACACGATGCCCCGCAACGTGAGGTCGAGGTCGGCGGAGGGCGCGACGATGGCGGCGTTGTTGCCACCCAGCTCGAGCAGCGATCGACCGAACCGGTTGGCGACCCGCGGGCCCACCGCCCGACCCATCCGCGTCGACCCCGTGGCGCTGACCAGGGCCACACCCGGGTGGTCGACCAGCGCTTCGCCGATCTCGGGCCCACCGACGACGACCTGGGAGACGTCAGCGGGGGCGCCGCACTCGGTCAGTGCTCGATGGAGCAGGGCGGCACTCGCCCAGGCGCACAACGGCGCCTGCTCCGACGGCTTCCACACCACGGTGTCGCCGCAGACCAGCGCGATCGCGGTGTTCCACGACCAGACCGCCACCGGGAAGTTGAAGGCGCTGATCACGCCGACCACTCCGAGCGGGTGCCAGGTCTCCATCAAGCGGTGGCCGGGACGCTCCGAGACCGACGTGCGCCCGTAGAGCTGGCGGGACAGGCCGAGGGCGAAGTCGCAGATGTCGATCATCTCCTGGACCTCACCGAGCGCTTCGGAGGTGATCTTGCCGACCTCGAGGCTGACCAGGGCGGCCAGCTCGGCCTTGTGCTCGGTGAGCAGCTGGCCGAACCGCTTGATCACCGCCCCTCGGGCGGGCGCAGGAACGGTGCGCCACTCCCGGAACGCCGCCTGCGACCGGGCGACGGCGTCGTCGACGGTGGCGGCGGCGTCCCACCGGACGCCCCCCAGCGACATGCCGTTGACGGGCGAGTGGTGTGGACCGTCGCCGGTGATGGCGGCGACGTCGACGCCACACGCCCGCGCCGCTGCGAGGGCCTGAGCGCCGAGCACGTCGGCGTTGGGGATCTGGGTGCGGGACATGGTTCTCCTCAGGGTCAGACGACGTTGAGCTCGGGGCGGATGTCGGCGGTGCTGAACCGCTCGACATCGAGGGCGCTGATGTCGAGCGCGGGTGTCGTGCCGAGGCACAGGTCGCGCATGATCTCCCCGACCGCCGGCCCCATCAGGAAGCCGTGCCCCGAGAAGCCGCACGCGTAGAGGAATCCCGGCACGCTACGGGAGCGGCCGATGACGGCGTTGTGGTCGGGTGTCATCTCGTACAGCCCCGCCCACCCGCGGGCGATGCCCACATCGGCCAGCGCGGGCACCCGGCGCTCCATCGCCTCGGCGAGGTCGCCGAGCCAGGCAGGGTCGCGGGTGGTGTCGAAGCCCCACGAGTCGGTGCTCTCCGGGCAGCCGAGCAGCAGGCCCTCGCCTTCGCCATGGAAGTAGAAGGAGGTGGCGAAGTCGATCGTGAACGGGGTCTCCGACGACAGGCCGCGCACCGGCTCGGTCACCGCGATCTGGCGGCGCAGCGGCGCGACCGGCAGGTCGACGCCGACCCAGCCGCCGACCTGCGCCGACCACGCGCCGGCGGCACAGACCACCTGGTCGGTGCGGATCGAGCCCGCCTCCGTGGTGACCGAGACGATCCGGTCGCCCACCGTCTCGATGCCGGTGACCGGGCAGTGGGCGAGCACGGTCGCGCCCGCGGCACGAGCGGCCCGGGCGTAGCCCTGCACGACCGCCTCGGGCGTGCAGTGACCGTCGCGCGGCGACCAGGCGGCGCCGAGCAGGCCGGCGGGGTCGATCAGCGGCGAGAGCGCAACCGCCTCGGCGGCCGAGAGCATCCGGCTCTCCCCGCCGAGCGAGGTGTGCAGGGCGACGTTGCGCTCGAAAGCCGCCAGGTCCGCCGCGTTGTCGATGAGGAAGAGATAGCCGCTGCTGCGCAGGTCGATCTCGGTGTCGAAGAGCTCGGGGAACCGCTCGAAGACCTCGAGGCTGCGCAGCCCGATCTCGATGTTGAGGGCGTCGGAGAAGAACCCGCGTACGCCGCCGGCCGCACGCGACGTCGAGCCCTCGCCGAGAGCGTTCTTCTCCAGGAGGACGACCTGCTGTCCGGCGGCAGCGAGTTGGTAGGCGGTGCTGAGACCGATGACACCGCCGCCGATCACCACGACGTCAGCGGTGCTCGGCAGGCGGCGCGAGCGGTGCAGGGAACCCGACATGGGCTCACCCTCCCGCGGTGGCCCCTGCTGAGGGAAGAGGTGCAGCAGCAGCATGACTCACGGGCCATTAAGCATCTCTGTTGCTCGGTCTCGCCGCCTGCGCGCCGACCACCGCCGCCCCAACTCGGCGTGTTAAGCATCCGTCATGCTCAACCCCATCCAGCTGCAGACGCTGCAGGCGGTGCTGCGCACCGGCTCGTTCTCCGAGGCCGCCCGTGAGCTGGGTTACACCGCCTCGGCGGTGTCCCAGCAGATCTCCGCACTGGAGCGGGCGATCCGCACGCAGCTGTTCGAACGGGAGGCCCACGGCGTCCAGCCCACCCCGATGGCGGCCTGGCTGGCCGAGCGCTCCGATCAAGCCCTCGGGCAGCTGCGAGCGCTCGAGGACGACATCGCGCTGCGCCAGCACGGCACCATCGGGCGCCTGGCACTGGGCAGCTTCCCCAGCGCCAGCGAGCGGCTGCTGCCCGCCACGCTCTCCCAGCTACGGCGTACGCATCCCGGCCTGGCGGTCAGCCTCGACGAGGGCGAGCCGAGTGAGCTGTTCGCGAAGCTGGCATCGCGCGAGCTCGACGTCGCGGTGGTCTACCGCTACGGCCAGGTGCCTGCCCCGATCCCCGCGGGCCTGCACGCCGAGCGGTTGCTGCAGGAGAGCCTGGTGCTGCTCGCCCCTCCAGGCCACCGGCTGCTGCGTCGGCTGGAGCCGGGACAGCCC
>JAPSKJ010000218.1 GCA_031177735.1 Nocardioides sp. | reverse complement strand
CGCATCAAGAACTGCTCGGCGCGTGCCACGATCCCCTCGCCGGCCATCCGCGGCACCGGGCCGTGGATCTCGTGCATGTCCATGCCGACGTCGAAGGAGACCGACCACGCCGCCGCGAACGCCACCGCGCCGGCGTCGAAGTAGAGCCGGCCGTCGCGCTCGGTCACCAGGAGCAGGTCGTCGGGCACCTCGCGGCTGAGGAACTCCAGCGGCCCGTGCGGGAGGGAGTCCCACTCGCCCAGCACGAAGGTCTGGTCGGTGCCGAGCAGGTCGTTCTCCCAGCGGAACGCGTCGCGACCACCTCCGACGCCCTCGGTGAACCGCATCAGATCGGGGTAGGACAGCGCCAGGTCGCGCAGGTAGTACAGGAGCAGGTCCCAGCAAGCCAGCTCCATGCCACGGCGGATCCTGGTGCGCTGCGGGTCGCGGTCGTGGGTCGCCCGCTTCTCGGCCATGATCGTGAGGTAGTCGGCGCCGCCGAGGTCGACCAGGTGGCCGCCCCACTTCCCGGCCCGGGTGTGCCGGGCGATCCGGGCCGGGTCGACGTTGACCGAGTACCGGAACCGCTCCAGGTCGTCCGGGAACGGCCACGGCAGCGAGGCCAGGTGGTCCACCGGTGCGGAGAGGTACGCCGCCACCGCCGGTGTGTCGCGGGGGCGGATCCCCAGCGCCTCCATCTCGGCGGCGGTGTAGGCCGGTGACGTCGCGGTCGTGACACTCATAGCAGCACCTCGATCTCGGTCCCTTCCGCGCCGCGCGAGACGCAGCACAGCAGCGTGTCCCCGGCCGCCCGCTCGTCGTCGGAGAGCACCAGGTCGCGGTGCTCGATCGCGTCCCCGCGCACGGGGATCCGGCACTCGCCGCACACGCCCTGGCGGCACAGGTTCGGCACCGGCACGCCGGCCTCCAGCAGGGCGGTCAGCAAGGAGATCCCCGGTTCGACGAACAGCCGCCGTCCGGTGCTCGCCACCACGGCGGTGAACGGGCTGCCCGGGTCCTGTTCGGGTGCGGTGAACCGCTCGAGGTGCACGCGTGCCCTCGGCCAGCCCGCGGCGGCCGCCACCTGCTGGTAGGTCTCGAGCATCGCCAGCGGTCCGCAGGCGTAGGCGTGGCTGCCCAGCGGCTGGTCGGCGAACCGCTCGGTGAGCAGGGCGACCGTCTCCTCCACGGTGGTCGCCTCGCGCAGCGTGATGCTCCCGTGGGCGTCGGCCAGGGCACGTAGGTCGCCGAGGTGGGCCGCGTGCCCGGGCCGGTAGGAGTAGAGCACCTCGGCGCTGCCGCCCAGCCGGGCGATGGCCCGCGCGTGGGAGAGGACCGGCGTCACGCCGATGCCCCCGGCGACGAGCAGCGCGTGGCGCTGGTCGAGCACCGGAGCGAACATCGCCCGTGGCCCCTCGACCTCCAGCAGGTCGCCGGCGATGACGCGGTCGTGGAGCCAGTCCGACCCGCCGCCCTGCCCCCGCCGCAGCACGGAGATGCCGTACGAGGCCGGGTTGATGCCGTCGTCGACGAGGGAGTAGGCGTTGCGGTGCTCGCCGGCGGTCACGATGAGGTGGCTGCCGGGCTGGTAGGGGGTGAGCGGCGTGCCGTCGACCGGCACCAGGCGGAAGTGCGTGACCTCGGGCGTCAGCGGGCGCACCTCGCGCACCCGCAGGGTCCGCACTCCGGTCCGGTAGGCGTCGTGGGCGTGGAACCGGTGGCTGCTGATGTCCACCTCGACACTCAGCGTCATGGCCTGGCCCCCGTCGGCCCCGGCAGCCCCGCGGCGTGGGCGTCGGAGGCCAGGAAGCTGCCCAGCGCCCGCGTGAAGTGGGCGTGGATCTCCAGCACCCGCGCGCAGCCCGGGCAGGTCACCTCCTCACCCGGCCTCGCCTCGACGCGGTGGGTGGCACGGCAGTGCGCGCAGTACATCGGCAGGTCGTCGGTGTGGGTGCAGTACGCCGCCAGCTCGGCGTCGATCGCGCCGGCGTCCCGCGCCGCGGTCAGCACGGCGAGCACGTCGTGCTGGCCACCGACCGCCATCACCCGCACGCCGGTCCGGGCGCGCTCGAGCGCCTCGGTGAGCTCGGCCCGGTCGCGAGGGTCGGCCACAGCGTCGAGCACGACCAGCGTGGTCGGCGCCCGGCCCTCGGCGTCGGCGACCCAGGCACCGGCCACCTCGCGCGTGCCGGCGTCCGCGCCGACCGCGACGACGACGTACGACGTGGCGCTCGGATCGACCGCCGGCGGGTCGGCCGGCCAGTCGGGCAGCGAGGGCGCGGGCGGAGGGACGACCTCCGTGACCGGCTCGGTGAGCGTCATGGCGCCTCGCCCCCGGCGGCGCGCAGCCACGATGCGGCCCGGTCGCGGTACTTGATGATGCCCTTGTAGTCGGCCATGTCCGCGGGCAGCTCGGCGAGGACCTCTGCTGCGCGGCGGCGCCAGGACTCCACGGTCGCGAGCAGCTCCAGCGGCAGCATGTAGGTGCGGATCAGGAACATGATCGCGCCGCTGTCGGGCAGCCGGACCAGGTGCTGCACCTCGACCCGCAGGTGCACCAGCCGGCCGAAGGTCGCGTCGTCGACGCGCTGGATCATCTCCCGGTCCGGGCCCCACTCCGGGTAGAGCTCGGTGGAGACGTCGAGGCGCCGGCCGATGGTGAGGGTCCAGTTGGTGCGCCGGTAGGGCTGATGCGGCTGCAGCCGCTTGAGGAACTCGTGGGCGCGGGTGATCACGCCCTCCTCCCGCACCCGCGGCACCGGGCCGTGGATCTCCAGGAAGCTCATCCCCACGTCGAACCCGAAGCTCCAGTCGGCCGCGAAGGTCACCACGCCGGCGTCGCCGTAGAGCTGGTCGCGCTGGTCCAGCAGCACGACGTCCTCCTGCACCTGACCGGCGATCCAGCGCAGCGGCTCCTCGGGCAGGGTGCCGCCATCGCCGTAGACGAACTCCTGGGTGAGTCCGAGCAGGCCGTTGGTCCACCGCCAGCGTGCGTCACCGAGGCGCTCGAGCGTCATCGTCGAGGGGTACGCCGTCGCCAGCTCGCGCATCAGCGTCATCGCGGCGTCCCAGGCCGCCGGCTG
Organism: Nocardioides sp.; assembly: GCA_031177735.1. GTDB lineage: Bacteria > Actinomycetota > Actinomycetes > Propionibacteriales > Nocardioidaceae > Nocardioides. The sequence continues at coordinate 1,597 of JAPSKJ010000218.1, read as the reverse complement.
CATGTGCGGCAGCACCTCGGCCCTGGTCGGGTCGCGGCGCAGGATGTCGGCGCGCTCGGCGAGCTCGGCGGCGTACTCGCCGTCGATGTCCACCACGGCGGCGCCCCACTGACCGGCAGGCGTGGAGACGCTGCGGCCGGCCGGCTCGACGTTGGTGCTGTAGCGGTAGCGGTCCTCGGGGAACGGGAACGGGAAGCCGGCGATCAGCTCGGCTGCGGACGAGGCGAGGGCGGTCATCAGAGGGGTACCTCCAGGGAGGGTCCGGCGGAGCGTGAGACGCAGGCCATCAGGGCGTCGCCGGCGGCCTTCTCCTCCTCGGTGAGGAACAGGTCGCGGTGCAGCGGGGTGCCGGCCGCGACCGGGATGCGGCACTCGCCACACACCCCCTGCCGGCACAGGTTGGGCACGTCGACACCCGAGGTCTCGAGTGCCTCGAGCAGGCTGGTGCCGCTGGGGACTCGGACCGTGGTGCCGGTGGCGGTGAGAGTGACGTCGAACGGGTCGCCGGGGTCGAGCGCATCGAGCCCGAACCGCTCGCAGTGCAGCCGCGACTCGGGCCAGCCCAGCCCCCGGGCGGTGTCCAGGACGTGGTCGATCATCGCCGCGGGTCCGCACACGTAGAGGTGGGTGCCGAGCGGCTGGTCGGCGAGCGCCTTCTCGAGCCGGGCACAGAACTCGGCGCGGTCGGTGTGCAGCTCGGCGGCACCGTCGGTGAGCGCGAGCACGTCGTCGACGTGGGCGCCCCGTCCCTCACGGAAGACGTAGTGCACCTCGGTCTCCCGGCGCCACGTGCGGGCCGCGCGCAGGTGGGACACGATCGGCGTGACCCCGATCCCGCCGGCCACCAGCAGGTGCTTGGCGGCGCGGGCCACCGGCGGGAAGAGGCTGCGGGGCAGCCGGGCCGTGACCACCTCACCGACCCGCAGCTCCCGGTGCACCCATCGGGAGCCACCCGAACCATCGGGCACCTCCAGCACCGAGACGGTGTACGACGTCGGCGCCGTGCCGTCGGAGGTGAGGCTGTAGGCGTTGCTGCGGCCGCCGCACTCGATGACCAGATGGCTGCCGGGCACGAAGCCAGGCAGGTCACGGCCGTCGGGTGCCGCCAGGGTGAGGCTGCGGATGCCGGGCACCGGGTGGACGGCGGCGGTGACGAGGAGCTCGAGCGTGGTCATCGGCCCGCCTCCTCGGCGTCGACCATGTAGCCGAGGAACCGCCCGCTGCGCCGGGACACGTGGTGGTAGACCAGCAGGCTCCGCTGACACGCCGCGCAGGGGACCACGTCGCCGATGCCTGCCTCGGTGACGGTGACCGCCGCGCAGTGCGCGCAGAAGAGCTCGATCGGTCCGGCGGAGGTGGGGGCGACGTACAGCTCGTCGTCCTCGACCCCCGCCCGCGTCGCCGTGCCGCGCAGGGCGAGACAGGCGCCGGCCGGGCCCGCCAGCCAGAGGCGCACGCCCACCCGGGCCTCGGCCAGCGCCGCCTCCAGCCGCGCCCGCGCCGCGCCCACCTCGCGCGCCTCGACGATCCGCACGTCCGGGAGGCCGGCCAGGTCGGTCGCCCACAGCCGGACCACCGCCGACGCCGGCTCACCGAC
>JAPSKJ010000217.1 GCA_031177735.1 Nocardioides sp. | reverse complement strand
CGCCGGGCGGGTCGTCCGGCGCGGCTGCAGCTGAAGGTCGACACCGGGCTCTCCCGCGGTGGTGCGACGCTCGCCGAGTGGCCCGCGGTGGTGCAGCGAGCCCAGCAGGGCGAGCGGGCCGGGCTCTGGGTGGTCACCGGGGTGTGGTCGCACTTCGCGAGCAGCGAGGTGCCCGACGACCCGTTCAACGACGCCCAGGAGAAGGTGTTCCGCGAGGCCGTCGACCTCGCCCATGCCGCCGGCCTGCGCCCCGAGGTGCGCCACCTGGCCAACTCGGCCGCCGCGGTGCTCCGGCCGAGCAGCCGCTTCGACCTGGTCCGCTGCGGGATCGCCAGCTACGGCCTCGACCCGGCGCCCGACCACCGGGCGGTCACCCGCGAGGTCGGGCTGGTGCCCGCGATGACCGCGCGGGCCGACCTGGCCCTGGTCAAGCACGTGGAGGCAGGCGCCGCGGTGTCCTACGGTCACACCTGGGTCGCCGAGCACGACACCACGCTGGGCCTGGTGCCGGTCGGCTACGCGGAGGGGATCAGCCGGCACGCCGGCAACCGCGCCGAGGTGCTCGTCGCCGGGCAGCGGCGGCCGGTGCGGGGCTCCATCTGCATGGACCAGTTCGTCGTCGACCTCGGCGGCGACGAGCCGCCGGTGGGCTCCGACGCGGTGCTCTTCGGGCCGGGTACCGGCGGGGAGTGGACGGCGCAGGACTGGGCGGTGGCGACCGACACGATCTCCTACGAGATCGTGACGAGGATCGGTGGCCGGATGCGTCGTCGGCACGTGGACAGCGGGCTCGACCGGCCCGGGGAGGCTCGGACATGGGGATGACGCGCAGGATCGCCACGGTCGCGGCCGGCACCGCCGGGGTGGCTGCGGCGGGCACGGCGGTCGGGTTGGTCGCGAGCCGGCGGCGGGGGATCAACCGCCGGCACAGCGACGGCAGCCGGCTGGGCAGCCTCCACACACCCCCGCGCACGGTCGTCGCCGACGACGGCCTCCCGCTGCACGTGGAGGTGGAGGAGCCGGACGAGGCGCGTCCGGGCTCGCCGACCCTGGTCTTCGTGCACGGCTACACGCTCAACCTCGACTGCTGGCACTTCCAGCGCGCGGCGGTGCGTGGGCGGGTCCGCAGCGTCTTCTACGACCAGCGCTCCCACGGCCGCTCGCCGGTCTCCTCGATGGCCAACGCCACCATCGACCAGCTCGGTCGTGACCTCGGCTCGGTCATCGAGGCGGAGGCGCCCGAGGGGCCGGTCGTGCTGGTGGGGCACTCGATGGGCGGCATGACCATCGTGGCCCTGGCCGAGCAGCACCCCGAGCTCTTCGGCCCGCGCGAGCAGGGCGGCCGCGTCGCCGGCGTCGCCCTCATCTCGACCACGGCCGGAGGGCTGGACCCGTCGCGGTTGTTCTTCCCCATGGTGCCGACCCGGGTCGGCAGCGGGCTCGCCCACAGCGCGGTCCGCGCGCTGGCGCGTGGGCACAAGGCGGTCGACGGCGTCCGCCGGATCGGCCGCTCGATCGCGGTCGTGCTCACCGACGTCTTCGCCTTCGGTGACGATGTGCCGGAGGAGTACGTCGAGTTCCTCGATGACATCATTGCCGCCACCCCGTTCGAGGTGGTGGCCCAGTTCTTCCCCGGCTTCCGGGACATGGACAAGTTCGAGAGCGTGGAGGTGCTCAGCCAGGTGCCCACGATCATCCTGTGCGGGACCGCCGACCGGCTCACCTCGGTCGGCCACAGCCGCAAGCTGCGCAGCCGGATCGAGGGCGCGACCCTGGTGGAGTACGACGGCGCCGGGCACATGGTCATCCTCGAGCGGCACGAGCAGGTCAACGACGAGCTCGAGAAGCTGCTCGTCGCGGCACAGGCGCACTGGGCATGAGCACGGTGAGCTCGGCAGCATCCTCACGGCCGGTGGACAGCGGGGTCGAGGTGGCCCGGGTCGGTCCCGACGCCGCCCCCACCGTGCTGGCGATCGTGCGTGCCGCCTTCGGGGCCCGCCCACCGCTCGACCCGCCGGCGGATGCGCTCGGCGAGACCGAGACGACGATGGCGCAACGGCTGGCGGCGTACGGCGGGCTGGTGGCCAGCCTCGACGGCGAGCCGGTCGGTGCGCTCGTGCTCGACCCGGTCGGGCGCACCATGTACCTGCGCCGCTTCGCCGTGCTGCCCGACCGGCAGGGACACGGGATCGCCCACGCGATGGTCGACGCCGCCGTGGCCGCCGCCCACGAGGGCGGCTTCGAGGACCTCACCGTGGTGGCCCGCGAGGAGCTGCCCCGGACGGTCCGGTTCTGGACCCGGCAGGGCTTCCGCGAGATCGCCCGCCGCCCGCCCAGCGTGGAGCTGCGGCGGCCGCTGCGCACGCTCGTGGTCGAGGTGCCCGAGGCCGAGGACATGCGCGCGCTCGGCACCCGCCTCGCCGGGCAGCTGCGGGCCGGCGACCTGCTCGTGCTCAGCGGCGAGCTCGGCGCCGGCAAGACCACGTTCACCCAGGGCCTGGGCGCCGGCCTCGGCGTCCGCGGCGACATCACCTCGCCCACTTTCGTCATCTCGCGGGTGCACCCCTCCGAGGTCGGCGGGCCGGCGCTGATCCACGTCGACGCCTACCGGCTCGGCGGCTCCGCTGACGCCTGGGCGGAGCTCGACGACCTCGACCTCGACACCGATCTCGAGGACGCCGTCACCGTCGTCGAGTGGGGCGAGGGGATCGCCGAGGGGCTCTCCGACTCGCGGCTGGAGGTGCGGATCGTGCGGGCGCTGGCGGACGAGGCGGTCGACCAGGACGAGGTGGACCCGCGTCGGGTGGAGATCACGCCGGTCGGGCCGCGGTGGCACGACCTCTCGTTCGCGGAGCTGCGCGGATGACGATGCTGCTGGCCTTCGACACCGCCACGCCGCAGGTCGCGGTCGCGCTCCACGACGGCGAGGACGTCGTCGCCGAGCGGGTCTCCGACCGCGGCATGAAGCACGGCGAGCAGCTCGCTCCGCTGATCGACGAGGTGTTGACCGAGGCGGGCGTGACGCGCTTCGACCTCACCGCGATCGCGGTCGGCGCCGGACCCGGGCCGTTCACCGGCCTGCGGGTCGGGCTGGTGACCGCGCGCACCCTCGGCCACGTCCTGGAGATCCCGGTGTACGCCGTCTGCACGCTCGACGTCCTCGCCGTCGAGCACGCCTCCTCAGGCGCGCAGCTCGGGGAGTTCGCCGTGGCCACCGACGCCCGCCGCAAGGAGGTCTACTTCGCGACGTACTCCGCGGACGGCGAACGGTTGACCGGCCCCGTCGTCGACCGGCCCGCGACGCTGGCCACCACGGTGCCGGTGGTCGGCGAGGGCGCCGGGCTCTATCCCGACGCATTCCCGCACGCGGTCGGCCCGCAGCGGCCCAGCGCAGGTTGGCTGGCCCGGGTGGTGGCCGAGGAGCGCGCCGAGCTGCTCGACCCGGAGCCGCTGTACCTGCGGCGGCCGGACGCCGTCGAGCAGCGGTCGTGACCGTCGCTGCGGCGACCCCCGACGACGTCGAGGCGCTGACCCAGCTCGAGCTCGAGTCGTTCCCGGGCGAGTCGTGGACCGCGGACTACCTGCGGGTGGCGATCGACGGGCAGATGCCCACGATCCGGGTGCGCAGCCTGCGGGTGGCGCAGGAGGTCGTCGGCTACGCGATCGTGAGCGTCGTCTTCGAGGTCGCCGAGCTCCAGCGGGTGGCCGTCGCGCCGGCGTACCGCCGCCGCGGGCTCGCCCGCGCGCTCGTCGCCGACGTCGTGTCGATGGCGGCGGCGGAGGGCGCCGAGCGGCTGCTGCTCGAGGTCGCGGAGTCCAATGCCGCGGCCCGGGCGCTCTACGCCTCGCTCGGGTTCGTCGAGATCGATCGACGGGAGCGCTACTACCGGGACGGGGCGACCGCGGTGGTGCTGGAGCTCGACCTGCACAATGTCGAGCATGGCTGACGAGCCCCTGGTCCTCGGGATCGAGACCTCCTGCGACGAGACCGGTGTCGGCATCGTGCGCGGGCACACCCTGCTCGCCGACGCGATCGCCAGCAGCGTGGACGAGCATGCCCGCTTCGGCGGGGTCGTGCCGGAGGTCGCCTCGCGGGCACACCTCGAGGCGATGGTGCCCACCATCGACCGGGCGTGCGAGACCGCCGGCATCCGGCTGCACGACGTCGACGCGATCGCGGTCACCGCCGGCCCCGGCCTGGCCGGCGCCCTGCTCGTCGGTGTCGCGGCCGCGAAGGCGTTGGCGATCGGCCTCGGCAAGCCGATCTACGGCGTCAACCACCTGGCCGCCCACGTGGCCGTCGACCAGCTCGAGCACGGCGCGCTGCCCGAACCGTGCATCGCGATGCTGGTCTCCGGCGGCCACTCCTCGCTGCTGCGGGTCACCGACCTGACCACCGGGGTCGACCCGATGGGCGCGACCATCGACGACGCGGCGGGGGAGGCCTTCGACAAGGTCGCGCGACTGCTCGGGCTGCCCTTCCCCGGCGGGCCGCACATCGACCGCGCGGCGCGGGACGGCTCGATCACGATCGACTTCCCACGCGGTCTGACCTCACGGCGCGACCTCGAGCGGCACCGCTTCGACTTCTCCTTCTCCGGCCTCAAGACCGCCGTGGCACGGTGGGTGGAGGCCCGGGAGCGGACCGGCGAGCCGGTGCCGGTCGCCG
>JAPSKJ010000216.1 GCA_031177735.1 Nocardioides sp. | reverse complement strand
TCGTCTCCTCCGACATCGTGACCGACCCCGCGTCGTGCATCTTCGACGCACCGCTGACCAAGGTCATCGGCAACCAGGTCAAGGTCGCGGGCTGGTACGACAACGAGTGGGGCTACTCCAACCGCCTCGCCGACCTGATCGACTACGTCGGCAAGAGCCTCTGACGCATGGCTGACCTCACCGGGCTGGACGAGGGATTCCTGCGCAGCGTCGCTGGCAAGCGGGTGCTCGTCCGGTCGGACCTCAACGTGCCGCTGGACGGCTCGACCATCACCGACGACGGCCGCATCCGTGCCAGCGTCCCGACCATCCGCGCGCTGGCCGACGCCGGCGCGCGGGTGGTCGTCGCTGCGCACCTGGGCCGGCCGAAGGGTGCGCCGGACCCGGCCTACAGCCTGGCCCCCGTCGCGCAGCGGCTCGGTGAGCTGCTCGACCGCGACGTCGCCTTCGCCACCGACACGGTGGGGGAGTCGGCGCAGGCGGTCGTCGCCGGCCTCGCGGACGGACAGGTCGCCCTGCTGGAGAACGTCCGGTTCAACCCGGGTGAGACGAGCAAGGACGACGCCGAGCGGCGGGCCTTCGCCGAGCAGCTGGCTTCCCTCGCCGACGCGTTCGTCTCGGACGGCTTCGGGGTCGTGCACCGCAAGCAGGCGAGCGTGTACGACGTCGCCGAGCTGCTGCCGCACACCATGGGCGGCCTCGTGGCGACCGAGATCGACGTGCTGCGGCGGCTCACCCAGACCCCCGAGCGCCCCTACGTGGTGGTGCTCGGCGGCTCGAAGGTCTCCGACAAGCTCGGCGTCATCGACAACCTGCTCGCCAAGGCCGACAAGCTGCTCATCGGCGGCGGCATGGTCTTCACCTTCCTCAAGGCCCAGGGCCACGAGGTCGGCAAGAGCCTGCTCGAGCAGGACCAGCTCGAGACCTGCCGGGCCTACCTTGCCCGGGCGGAGGCGTCCGGCGTCGAGATCGTGCTGCCCACCGACATCGTGGTCGACACCGCCTTCCCGTCCGGCGACCGCGAGCCGCAGCCGGAGGTCGTGCCGGCGACGGCGATCCCCGCAGATGCGCTCGGGCTCGACATCGGTCCGGAGTCGGGAGCGGCCTTCGCCGCAGCTCTCAAGGACGCGCGCACCGTGTTCTGGAACGGCCCGATGGGGGTCTTCGAGGTCGCCGCCTTCGCCGGCGGCACCCGGGCCGTGGCCCAGGCGCTGACGGAGGTCTCCGGGTTGTCGGTCGTCGGCGGCGGTGACTCGGCCGCGGCCGTGCGGGCGCTCGGCTTCACCGACAACGCCTTCGGCCACATCTCCACCGGTGGTGGCGCGTCGCTGGAGTACCTCGAGGGCAAGGAGCTGCCCGGCATCACCGTGCTCGAGACGACTTCGCCGGGGCAGGAGGCCCTCTAGATGACCAACCCCAAGCGCACCCCGCTGATGGCGGGCAACTGGAAGATGAACCTCAACCACCAAGAGGCGGTGGTGCTGGTCCAGAAGCTCGCGTGGACGCTGTCGGACAAGCGCCACGACTACGCCAAGGCCGAGGTCGCCGTCTGCCCGCCGTTCACCGACATCAGGTCCGTGCAGACCATGGTCGACGGCGACCGGCTCCCGATCAAGTACGGCGCCCAGGACGTCTCGGTCCACGCCTCGGGTGCCTACACCGGCGAGATCTCGGCGTCGATGCTGGCCAAGCTCGGCTGCTCCTACGTCATCGTCGGACACTCCGAGCGGCGCGAGCACCACCAGGAGACCGACGAGCTGGTCGCCGCCAAGGCCAAGGTCGTCCTGGCGGCCGGCATGACGCCGATCGTCTGTGTCGGCGAGGGCCTGGCCGTGCGCCAGGAGGGCACCCACGTGAGCTTCTGCACGGCCCAGGCCGAGCGGTCCCTGGCCGGGCTGAGCGACGAGGACATCGCCGGTGCGGTCATCGCCTACGAGCCCGTCTGGGCGATCGGCACCGGCGAGGTCGCGACGCCGGAGGATGCGCAGGAGGTCTGCGCCGGGATCCGCTCGATGATCCGGGAGTCCTTCGGCGACGCGGCCGCCGACGGCGTACGCGTCCTCTACGGCGGGTCGGTGAAGGCCGCCAACGTGGCGGCGATCATGGCCCAGCCCGACGTCGACGGCGCCCTCGTCGGCGGAGCCAGCCTGCAGGCCGACGAGTTCGGTGCGATCTGCCGGTTCTACGCGTTGCCGACACTCTGACGGGCCGGTGCTGTGATCCGGACCGCCTGACGTAGGATTCACGCTCGTGGAACTTCTCTTCACCATCGTGCTGCTTGCGACCAGCGCGTTCATGATCCTGCTGGTGCTGCTGCACAAGGGCCGCGGTGGCGGTCTGTCCGACATGTTCGGGGGCGGCGTATCCAGCTCCCTCGGGGGATCGTCGGTTGCAGAGCGCAACCTGGACCGGTTGACGATCGGTGTGGGTGTCATCTGGTTCGCGAGCGTGATCGCCCTGGGCCTGCTCAAGGCCTACTGAAAAACCCTTATCAGGAGATTACGTACATGGCTGGTGGAGGCAACGCGATCCGGGGTAGCCGGGTCGGCGCCGGACCGATGGGCGAGGCGGAGCGCGGCGAGGCCGCACCCCGCAAGGCGGTCACCTACTTCTGTGCCCACGAGCACCGCTCGGTGGTGACCTTCGCGGTCGAGGCGACGGCGCCGGACTCCTGGGACTGTCCCAAGTGCGGTCTCCCGGCGAGCCTGGACTCCGACAACCCGCCGCCGGCGCCGAAGATCGAGCCCTACAAGACGCACCTCGCCTACGTGAAGGAGCGTCGCTCGGACCAGGAGGCCGCCGACATCCTCGAGGAAGCCATCCAGCTCCTCCGGTCACGGCGCAAGTCCGGCGACATCGTGTTCTGACGGGTCGTCCGCGTCCGCGCGGATCCCGTGCCGGAGCCCGGTCGCGACAATGGTCGCGGCCGGGCTCTTGCGTTCCGTTCACTCGGCGCCTGGCCGCGCTCGAGGGCTCGGCGCAGCCTTCGGCCGGTGCCAACGGCCACTCCGGCCGGCCCCGGCCCGACTGCGAGCGCGCAGCCGGGCCGGTGCCGGGGTGATGGCTACAGGTCGCGGTGGCCGGAGTCCTCCGGCAGCTCGTGGCCGCGGAGCCGGATGATCGCCACCACCAGGCCGCCCCACAGGATCGCCATGGAGACCAGCATCAGGATGATCGCCTCGGTGCTCATCGGTCCGCTCCTTCAGTGCTGTCACGGGTGTCGGGTGCCTCGTCGGGGTCGGCCAGCGAGGTGGTGGGCCGCCAGCGGATGAACGAGACCAGGATGCCGATCAGGATCACGGCACCGGCGCCGCCCCAGCCGAGCCAGGCGAGCATCCAGCCGGGATAGCCGCCGTACGCCGTCTCGACGTCGTCGAGGAACGCCCGGATGAGCACGTAGGCGAGCGCCACCGGGGTGATCACGCCGACCAGCAGCATCCACACCCGACCCAGCCGGAGCGACGCGGTGCGGTTGTGGTGCGCGGCGAGCGTCGGCAGTGCGCGCAGCAGCCAGCCGACCACGACCATGCTCACGACCGCGACGAGCAGGATGCCGTACTGGTTCATGAAGTGGTCGACGATGTCGAGCACGTAGACACCGCTGGTCGTGCCGAGGAAGACCAGGCTGATCACGGCCGCCGGCACGCCGACGGCCAGCGAGGCGGTCACCCGGCTCAGCTCGAACTTGTCGCGCACCGCCGAGATGACGACCTCGAGGATGCTGATCAGCGAGGTGATCCCGGCGAGCACGAGCGAGGCGAAGAACAGCACGCCGATGACCGCCCCGCCCGGTGCCTGGCTGATCAGGGTGGGGAAGGCGACGAAGGCCAGACCCAGGCCGCTGGTGGCGACGTCGCCGACGGCGACGCCCTGCGCCTGCGCGATGAACCCGAGCGCCGCGAACACGCCGATGCCGGCGAGCAGCTCGAAGCCGGAGTTGGCGAAGCCGACCACCAGGCCGGAGCCGGTCATGTCGGTGCGGCGGCCGACGTAGGAGGCGTAGGTGATCATGATCCCGAAGCCGATCGACAGCGAGAAGAAGATCTGCCCGAAGGCCGCTGCCCACACCCCCGGCTCGGTCAGCGCGGTCCAGTCCGGGGTGAACAGGGCGTCGAGTCCCGCTGCGGCGCCGTCGAGGAACAGGGCCTGCACGACGAGGACAGCGAAGCAGACGACGAGGACCGGGATGAACACCACCGCCGTCGCGCCGATGCCCTTCTGCACGCCGAGCACCATCACGCCCAGCACGGCCGCCCACACCAGGACGAGCGGGACAACCACGCCCCACACCGGGTCCGTGCTGATGCCCGGGTCCCCGGCTTGGAGGAAGGAGCCGAAGAGGAAGCCCTCGGGGTCGTCGCCCCAGGCCTGGTTGACGGAGAACAGCATGTACCGCAGGGCCCAGGCGATCACCGCGGCGTAGTAGACCGCGATGAGGAAGCAGATCGCGACCTGCCACCAGCCGATGAACTCGACGCGCCGGCCGGCCAAGCGCGCGAACGACAGCGGCGCCGAGCCGCGGTAGCGGTGGCCGAGGGCGTAGTCGAGGTAGAGGAACGGGATGCCGGCGGTCAGCAGGGCGACCAGGTAGGGGATCATGAAGGCGCCGCCGCCGTTCTCGTACGCGACGTACGGGAAGCGCCAGATGTTGCCCAGGCCGACCGCCGAGCCGATGGCGGCGAGGATGAA
>JAPSKJ010000215.1 GCA_031177735.1 Nocardioides sp. | reverse complement strand
ACGTGCGCCGCGCCGGCGCCGTCGGGCGCAACGTCTTCTGGCCGGCGCCCAACGTCGACTCCGGGCTCGTCTTCTGGACCCGCCGCGAGCCGCCGACGACCGCCGTCCGGCGGGAGGACGTCTTCGCGGTCATCGACGCGGCGTTCGCCCAGCGCCGCAAGGCGCTGCGAGGGGTGCTGCGCGGGCTGGCCGGGAGCAGCGAGGCTGCCGAGGCCGCTCTGGTGGCGGCGGGCGTCGACCCGATGGCGCGGGGCGAGTCGCTCGGCGTCGAGGAGTTCACCCGGATCGCCGAGTCGCTCGCGGCGGTGCGCGCATGAGCACCCCACCGAGCACCCCACCGCGTCGCGCGCTAGGGCCGCTGCCTTCCGTGCACCTCCGACCCGGCGGAGACCCGGCATGACGGTCACCGTCCGAGCACCCGCCAAGATCAACCTCCACCTCGGCGTGGGTGCCCCGCGCCCCGACGGCTTCCACCCGCTGGCGACCGTCTTCCACGCGGTCGGCCTGTGCGACGACGTCACCGTCGACCCCTCCGACGGCTGGGCGCTGCACGTCCAGACGCCCGACTGGATCCCGCCCGCCGACCTGCCGGACCCCGCGGACAACATCGTGACCCGCGCCGCCGACCTGCTCGCCGCCCACCACGGGCTGCGCCGCAGCGGCTTGGTCGAGGTCGAGAAGGGCATCCCGGTCGCTGGTGGCATGGCCGGCGGCTCCGCCGACGCGGCCGCGGCGCTGGTCGCGCTCGACCGGCTGTGGGACTGCGGCACCTCCGACGACGACATCCTCCGGCTCGCCGCCGAGCTCGGCAGCGACGTGCCGTTCGCCCTGGTCGGCGGCACGGCGCTGGGCACCGGCCGGGGGGAGATCCTCCAGCCGGTCGCCGACCACGCCACCTGGTGGTGGGTGGCGGTGCCGTCGCGGCAGGGTCTGTCCACGCCCGCGGTCTACCGCCGCTTCGACGAGCTGAACCCCACGGCCGGTGCCGAGCCGACGCCGCCCGACGAGGTGCTCAGGGCGGTCGCCGCCGGCGACCCGCACGCCCTGGCCGCCGCGCTGCACAACGACCTCCAGGACGCCGCGCTCGACCTGCGCCCCGACCTGGCCGACACCCTCGCCGCGGGCGAGTCCGCCGGTGCGCTCCGGGGCATCGTCTCCGGCTCCGGGCCCACCTGCGTCTTCCTCTGCGAGTCCGCGGACGCCGCACGCGAGGTCGCGGGCGGCCTGCTGGCGGCGTACGACGTCGTGCTGGTCACCAACGGACCCGTCGCCGGCGCCCACGTCGTCGCCTACGGCTGACCCGAGCCCCACCGAGCCGGTCCCGCGGCCGCTCGAATCGGGGAATTCGGCGCGGCCAGGGACAATCGAGGGGACATGAGCAACCTCATCAACCTCGAGCGGGTCTCGAAGTCCTACGGCATCCGCCCGCTCCTGACCGACGTGTCCCTCGGGGTCGGCGTCGGCGAGCGGATCGGCATCGTCGGCCGCAACGGCGACGGCAAGACCACCCTGCTGGAGGTGCTCACCGGCATCGAGGAGCCCGACACCGGGCGGGTGTCGAAGCAGCGCGGCCTGCTCATCGGCTACCTCCACCAGGGCGACGAGCTCGACGACACCCACACCGTCCGCGAGGCCGTGCTCGGCGGCCGCTCCGACCACGAGTGGGCCGCCGACGCGTCCACCCGCGAGATCGTCGAGGTGCTCCTCGCCGGCGTCTCGCTCGACCGTGCGGTGCACGGCCTCTCCGGCGGCGAGCGCCGCCGCTGCTCGCTGGCGCAGCTGCTCCTCGGCGACCACGACCTGCTCGTCCTCGACGAGCCGACCAACCACCTCGACGTCGAGGCGGTCGCCTGGCTGGCCGCCCACCTCGCCGCACGCCCCTCCGCGCTCGTGGTGGTCACCCACGACCGGTGGTTCCTCGACGCGGTGTGCCAGTGGACCTGGGAGGTGCACGACGGGGTCGTCGACGCCTACGAGGGCGGGTACGCCGCCTTCGTGCTCGCCAAGGCCGAGCGCTCGCGGCAGGCGGCCGCCTCGGAGGCGCGGCGGCAGAACCTCGTCCGCAAGGAGCTGGCCTGGCTGCGCCGCGGGGCACCCGCACGGACCTCGAAGCCGAAGTTCCGCATCGACGCCGCCAACCGGCTGATCGAGGACGTCCCGCCGCCCCGCGACCGGCTCGAGCTGCAGAAGTTCGCCAACCAGCGGCTCGGCAAGGACGTCATCGACGTCGAGGACGTCGACCTCTTCCGAGGCGAGCGGCAGCTGCTCTCGCACGCCACCTGGCGGATCGGCCCCGGCGACCGGATCGGGATCGTCGGCGTCAACGGCGCCGGCAAGTCCTCAGTGCTCTCGCTGCTCGACGGCACCCTCCCGCCGGCCGCGGGCCGGGTCAAGCACGGGCGCACGGTGGTCCTGCAGCACCTGACCCAGCAGCTGGACGACCTCGACCCGGAGTCCCGTGTGCTGCCCACGGTCGAGTCGATCCGCCGGGTCACCAAGACGGTCTCGGGCGAGGAGCTCACCGCGACGTCGCTGCTGGAGCGCTTCGGCTTCACCGGTGACCGCTTGACCGCCCGGCTGGGTGACCTGTCGGGTGGTGAGCGCCGCCGCTTCCAGCTGCTCCGCCTGCTGCTCACCGAGCCCAACGTGCTGCTGCTCGACGAGCCGACCAACGACCTCGACATCGACACGCTGCGCGTGCTGGAGGACTTCCTCGACGGATGGCCCGGCACGCTGATCGTCGTCTCCCACGACCGCTACTTCCTCGAGCGCGTCTGCGACTCGGTGTGGGCGCTGCTGGGCGACGGACAGATCTCGATGCTGCCGCGCGGGGTGGACGAGTACCTGGAGCGCCGGCTGCCTGCAGGATCAGCCGTGTCACCGATGGGTGCCGGTGGGGCTGATGTGGCGCCGCCGTCGCCTCAGCAGACCCAGGCGTCACCATCGGTGGCAGCGTCGGGCCAGCCCGGCGGCGTACTCAAGGCGAAGCCCGGCTCCGCCGACGAGCGAGCCGCCAAGAAGGTCCTCGCCCGGGTCGACAAGCAGCTGGAGCGGATCACCGCCCGTGAGGCCGAGCTCAACGCGCTGGCGCTCGAGCACGCGGCCGACTACGAGAAGCTCGCCACCCTGAGCGCCGAGCTGGCCGAGCTGGCGGCCGAGAAGGAGGAGCTCGAGCTGGAGTGGCTCGAGGCGGCCGAGGTGCTGGAGTAGCGCCTCCCGCTGGCCGGCGATCGGCTCAGCTGAACGGCAGCAGCAGCTTGCGCAACAAGGTGGCGAGCTCCGCCTGCTGGCGGGGGGAGAGCTCGGCGAGGAAGGCGGCCTCCGCCTCCAGGAGCGCCCCGAAGGCGCCGTCGACGGTGCTCTTGCCCTCGGGGGTGAGCCGGACGAGCACGCCGCGTCGGTCCTCGGGGTCCGGATAGCGCTCGACCAGGCCGCGGGCGGCCAGCCGGTCGACCCGGTTGGTCATCGTGCCGGAGGTCACCAGGGTCTCGCGCAGCAGCCGGCCGGGGGAGAGCTCGTAGGGGTCGCCCGCGCGCCGCAGCGCGGCCAGCACGTCGAACTCCCACGACTCGATGCCGTGGGCGGTGAAGGCGTCGCGGCGGGCGAGGTCGAGGCGACGGTTGAGCCGACCGATCCGGCTGAACACGGCGACGGGGGCAAGATCGAGGTCGGGGCGTTCGCGCGCCCACGCCTCGGTCAGCTCGTCGACCTCGTCTCTCATGGGTTCAGGCTAACTCATCGAGAATCTTGACATCGAGACACCGAGGGTTCAGGGTGATTATCTCGACATCAAGATATCCAGGAGGCGCCATGACCGCGTGGGATCCCGCCCGCTACCTCCAGTACGCCGACGAGCGGGGCCGCCCGTTCGTCGACCTGGTCGCCCGGGTCGATGCCGATGCTCCGGGCCGCGTGGTCGACCTGGGCTGCGGGCCCGGCAACCTGACCAGCCTGCTCGCCGACCGCTGGCCCGAGGCGGCCGTGGTGGGCATCGACTCGAGTGCGGAGATGATCGCCGCGGCCACCGACGACCGGATCGAGTGGCGCGTGCAGGATCTGCGCGCGTGGATCGACTCCGGTGAGACCGCCGACGTGGTGGTCTCCAACGCCACCCTGCAGTGGGTCCCGGGCCACCTGGAGCTGCTGCCGGCGCTGATCGCCAGGACCTCCTGGCTCGCCTTCCAGGTGCCCGGCAACTTCGGCGAGCCGAGCCACACGATCCGCGCGGAGCTCGCGGCCGGGCCGGACTACGCGCCGTACCTGGCCGGCATCGAGGTGCCGAGCAGCCACGACCCGGCGGTCTACCTGGAGACCCTCGCCGACGCCGGGGCGCAGGTCGACGCCTGGGAGACCACCTACCTGCACGTGCTGACCGGCCCCGACCCGGTCTTCACCTGGGTCAGCGCCACCGGCGCCCGGCCCACGCTGGCGGCACTGCCCGACGAGCTCCGGCCGCGTTTCGAGGCGGAGTACAAGGAGCGGTTGCGGGCGGCGTACCCGGAGAGGGGCGGACGGGTGATCCTGCCCTTCCGCCGCATCTTCTGCGTGGCGCGGCGGGCTGAGCGGTGAGGCTCCACCACGTCCAGGTGGCGATCCCGCCCGGCGGCGAAGGCGAGGCGCGGCGGTTCTACGGCGACGGGCTCGGCATGGACGAGGTCGCCAAGCCCGCCGAGCTGGCCGCCCGGGGCGGGG
>JAPSKJ010000214.1 GCA_031177735.1 Nocardioides sp. | reverse complement strand
ACGTCCTCCGGCGTGGTCGACGCCGGATCGGCCGCGACCCGGCGCGCCCACCGCGCGAGCGCCTGCTCCCGCGGCTCGAGGGCGGAGTCGTCGCCGCGGAGCACGCCGGCGCTCACCTCGACCGAGGCCGCCCTGGCCAGCCGGATGCCCCAGGCCAGCGCGCAGTAGGAGTCGCCGACGGTCGAGGCCATCGCGGCGATCAGCACGCCCTTCTCCCGCGGGCTGAGCCCGCTGGCGCTCCCGGCGGCGCCGGCGAAGGCCCACAGCGCGTCGTGCACGCCGGGCTGGTGGGCCCACAGCCGGGTCAGGTTCATGACGAACCCGTCCTCGGCCAGGTCGGCGTCGTACAGGCGACGGACCTCGGGATCGGTCTCGTCCGGTGGTGGGAGGAACGAGCGGCCCATCTCGGTCTCCTTGCGTCGGGGACTCCCATCGTGCTCCCGCCGTGGCGACCTGGGAATGGCTCGCAACCGCATCGCATCGACGGGCGCCCCGAAATGGGGCCGGCCCCCGCACGGATGGGGGTCACCGTGCGGGAGCCGGGGCTCGAGGGGGCGCGGATGCGCCCGCGCTCAGACGTACAGCGCGGCGAGGTCCTCGGGGACGCGGGGGAGGCGGTCGTAGTAGGCGCCGTCCTCTGCCGGGTGGCCGATGTTGACCACGACGAGCGACTTCCAGCCGTTGTCGCCGAAGAACTCCGCATCGACACCGGCGGCGTCGAAACCGGTCATCGGGCCGGCCCACAGGCCGGCGGCGCGGACGGCGAGGATGAAGCCGCCGACCTGGATGCCGGCCGAGAGGCGGCCCATCCCCTCACGCATCTCGGGGCTCCGCTCGAGCACGTCCTTCATGCCCGGGTTGTGCGGGAACGTGGTCG
This sequence comes from Nocardioides sp., assembly GCA_031177735.1. Taxonomy (GTDB): domain Bacteria; phylum Actinomycetota; class Actinomycetes; order Propionibacteriales; family Nocardioidaceae; genus Nocardioides. The sequence continues at coordinate 3,841 of JAPSKJ010000214.1, read as the reverse complement.
GGATGAACTCGTGGAAGGCCGGGTCGTAGGCGAGCACGGCCGTGACCGGCGCCGAGGAGACCTTCGCGCGGTTGAACTCCGCGACGTGGGGGAGCAGGCGCTCCCTCGCCTCGGCGGTGCGCACGAACAGCACCCGCAGCGGCTGGCTGTTCGCAGCCGTCGGCGTGAACTTCGCGTAGTCCCAGATCGTGGCCAGGTCGGCGTCGGACACGGCTCGGTCGGAGAACGCGTTGACGGTCCGGCGCTCGGTGAAGATGGCGCCGGGGTGCGAGAGCGCGGAGGCAGTCGTTGTCATGTCAATTTCAACTACCTGCTCCGGGGGGCCATTCCGTGAACAGGTGGAACGTGGGACATGTCACCGGCGGCGCACGGCTAGGCTGACGGACGGCCCACCCGACCGGGCCTGTTCTTCCCTCGGCCTGACCTTTTCAAGGAGTACGACACGTGGCAGCGATCGAAGCCGTAGGCGCCCGCGAGATCCTCGACTCGCGAGGCAACCCCACCGTGGAGGTGGAGGTCGTCCTCGACGACGGCACCTTCGCCCGCGCCGCGGTGCCGAGCGGTGCCTCGACCGGTGCCTTCGAGGCTGTCGAGCTGCGCGACGGCGACAACCGCTACGGCGGCAAGGGCGTCCAGAAGGCCGTGGCCGCCGTCGTCGACACCCTCGGCCCCGCGGTGGTCGGTCTCGACGCCGACGACCAGCGCCTCGTCGACCAGGCGATGCTCGCGGCCGATGGCACGCCCAACAAGGGCAACGTCGGCGCCAACGCGATCCTCGGCCTCTCCCTCGCGGTCGCCCGCGCCGCGGCGGACAGCGCCGGCCTCCCGCTCTACCGCTACGTGGGCGGCCCCAACGCGCACCTGCTCCCGGTGCCGATGATGAACATCCTCAACGGTGGCGCCCACGCCGACTCCAACGTCGACGTGCAGGAGTTCATGATCGCGCCGATCGGCGCCCCGACCTTCGCCGAGGCACTGCGCACCGGCGCCGAGGTCTACCACGCGCTCAAGTCGGTGCTGAAGAAGAAGGGCCTCTCGACCGGGCTCGGCGACGAGGGCGGCTTCGCGCCCAACCTCGACAGCAACCGGGCCGCCCTCGACCTGATCGCCGAGGCCGTGTCGGCCGCCGGCCTCACCCTCGGCACCGACATCGCCCTCGCCATGGACGTCGCGGCGTCGGAGTTCTTCAAGGACGGCTCCTACGTCTTCGAGGGCAGCCCGAAGACCGCCGAGCAGATGACCGCCTACTACGCCGACCTGGTCGCGTCCTACCCGATCGTCTCGATCGAGGACCCGCTCGACGAGGACGACTGGGACGGCTGGAAGGCGATCACCGACGAGCTCGGCACCAAGACCCAGCTGGTCGGCGACGACCTGTTCGTCACCAACGTCGAGCGGCTGCAGCGCGGCATCAGCGGCGGGCAGGGCAACGCGCTGCTGGTGAAGGTCAACCAGATCGGCTCGCTGACCGAGACCCTCGACGCCGTCGACCTGGCCCACCGCAACGGCTTCCGCTGCATGATGAGCCACCGCTCGGGCGAGACCGAGGACACCACCATCGCCGACCTCGCCGTGGCGACCAACTGCGGCCAGATCAAGACCGGGGCCCCCGCCCGCTCGGACCGTGTGGCCAAGTACAACCAGCTGCTGCGGATCGAGGACCAGCTCGGCGAGGCCGCCCGGTACGCCGGCGCCGGCGCCTTCCCACGCTTCCAGGCCTGAGCCTTGGCCGGACCGGGGAGTGTTGCTCCCCGGTCTGGCTGCCGGCCTGGGCGAGAATCGAGCACGTGGCCGATCAGCGACGCACCCGGGGTTCCGCACGTGCCGGCAGCAGCCGCCCGCGCGGACGCACCGGGCCCGGCCGCGGTGGCGCTGCGCGTCCGGTCCGGCCCGCGGGCGAGCCGGGCACCGGCGCCGCGCCGCGGGTCCGGCCCAAGCTCACCGGCCGGGCCGCCGTGCTCGTGCTCGTCCTGGCGGTGCTGACGCTGTCCTACACCTCCTCGCTGCGGGCCTACCTGCAGCAGCGTGACCACATCGAGTCGCTCAAGCAGCAGATCGCCGAGCGCGAGCAGGCGATCGACGAGCTGGAGGACGAGAAGGCGCGCTGGGAGGATCCGGCGTTCGTCGAGCAGCAGGCCCGTGAGAGGTTCGGCTACGTCATGCCGGGCGAGACCTCCTACATCGCGCTCGACGAGAACGGCGACCGGATCCAGTCCGAGGTCGAGCTCAGCGACCCGACCCAGGTCGGTGACACCACCCCGAAGGCTTGGTGGGACTCCGCGTGGGAGTCGGTCGAGCTGGCCGGCAACCCGCCCCGCAGCAAGGGCCCCGCCACCGAGATCAAGACCGAGCAGCGAAGGACGCAGGAGTGATCGATCCCGCCGACGAGGCAGCGATCGCGGCCCAGCTGGGCCGCACGCCGCGCGGCATCCGCGAGATCGGCTACCGCTGCCCGTGCTCGTTGCCGGCGGTCGTGACGACCGAGCCGCGGCTGCCCGACGGCACGCCGTTCCCGACCACCTACTACCTCACCTGCCCGCGCGCCGCCTCCCGGATCGGGTCGCTGGAGGGCGCCGGAGTCATGAAGGAGATGGAGGCGCGACTCGGTGACGACCCCGAGCTCGCCGCCGCCTACCGCCGGGCCCACGAGCGCTACCTCGAGGCACGCTCGGCGATCGCCGTGGAGGCCGGGCAGAGCGTGCCGGAGATCGAGGGCATCTCGGCCGGCGGCATGCCCACCCGGGTCAAGTGCCTGCACGTCCTGGCCGGCCAGTCGCTCGCGCAGGGCCGCGGCGTGAACCCGCTGGGCGACGAGGTGCTCGACGAGCTCGGCGAGTGGTGGGCCACCGGCCCCTGCGTCGAGGTCGGCCCGCCCGAGGACGACGAGTGAGCGCTCCCGTCGCTGCGATCGACTGCGGCACCAACACCATCAAGCTGCTCATCGGCACCCCCCGCACCGACCCCGACGGCAACCCAGGCCTCGACGTCGCCGTCCGCGAGATGCGGATGGTGCGCCTGGGCCAGGGCATCGACCGCACCGGCGAGCTGGCGGCGGAGGCGCTGGAGCGGGCGTTCGCGGCGATCGACGACTACGCCGCCCTCCTCCGCGCCCACGAGGTCACCGACCCCGCGCGGATCCGGTTCGTCGCCACCTCGGCGACGCGCGACGCCAGCAACGCCGCGGTCTTCGTGGCGGGGGTGCGTGCGCGACTCGGCGTCGAACCCGAGGTGGTCTCCGGCGACGAGGAGGCCGCGCTCGCCTTCGACGGCGCCGTGCGCAACCTGCGCACCCCGCCCGAGCCCCCCGTGCTCGTCATCGACATCGGGGGCGGCTCCACCGAGCTGATCAAGGGCCATCGGCTGCCCTCCGGTGCCCACTCCATGGACATCGGCTCGGTGCGGATGCACGAGCGCCACCTGCGCTCGGACCCGCCGACGATGGACGAGGTCGCGGCGTGCGTGCGCGACATCGACGCCCACCTCGACCAGTGCCCGGTCTCGCCGGCCCGGGCGGAGACGGTCGTCGGGGTGGCCGGCACGATCACGACCATCGCCGCGGGGGTGCTCGACCTGCCGGCGTACTCCCGCGAGGCCATCGACCAGGCCGTGCTGGACCTCGACGCCGTCCACGCCACCATCGACCGGCTGGTCGGGATGACCGTCAACGAGCGGCTGGCGCTGCCGTGGATGCACCCGGGGCGCGCGGACGTGATCGCCGCGGGCGCGCTGATCCTCGGCCGGATCCTGCGGCGCACCACGGTCGAGAGCCTGGTCATATCCGAGAGCGACATCCTCGACGGCATCGCCTGGAGTCTGGTGGAGTAGGACCCGACCGGTCCCT
>JAPSKJ010000213.1 GCA_031177735.1 Nocardioides sp. | reverse complement strand
TGGCAGAACGGGATGCCGCAGTCCATGCAGCGGCCGGCCTGGGTGTTGATGATGGGGAGCAGCGCCCGACCCATCCCGCCCGGGTACACCTCGTTCCAGTCGCCGACCCGCTCCTGGACGGGACGGCGGACGGCCGTCTGACGGCCCTCCTTGAGGAACCCCTTCGGGTCAGCCATGAAGCACCTCCATGATGCGCTGCGCGGCCTGGTCCTCGTCGAGGCCCTCCTCGAGGGCCTCCTCGCGAGCTTCCAGGACGCGCTTGTAGTCACTGGGCATGACGAGCGTGAAGCGGCCCAGTGCGGCCGGCCAGTCGGCCAGCAGCTCTGCGGCCACCTCGGAGCCGGTCTCCTCCTGGTGGCGCCGGACGAGCTCGTGCAGCTCGTCGGCGTACTTCGGGTCGACCGAGCCGAGGGCGTTGAGCTCGACGAGCTCGGGGTTGACCCGGTGCTCCTTGAGGTCGAGCACGAACGCGTAGCCGCCCGACATGCCGGCCGCGAAGTTGCGGCCGGTCTTGCCGAGGACGACCACCCGGCCGCCGGTCATGTACTCACAGCCGTGGTCGCCCACGCCCTCGGTGACGACAGTGGCACCGGAGTTGCGCACGCAGCACCGCTCGCCGACGCCGCCGCGCAGGAAGATCTCCCCGGAGGTCGCGCCGTAGCCGATGGTGTTGCCCGCGATGATGTGCTCGTTGGGCCGGAAGGTCGCCGCGCGGTCCGGACGGACCACGATCCGGCCGCCGGAGAGCCCCTTGCCGACGTAGTCGTTGGCGTCGCCCTCGAGGCGCAGCGTGATGCCGCGCGGCACGAACGCGCCGAACGACTGGCCCGCCGACCCGGTGAAGGTGAGGTCGATCGTGCCGTCGGGCAGGCCCTCACCGCGGTAGCGCTTGGTGACCTCGTGGCCGAGGATCGTGCCGACGGTGCGGTTGACGTTCTTGATCGGCAGCGTCGCGCGGACCGGCTCGCCACGCTCGAGCGCCGGCTGCGCCAGCGGCACCAGGGTGGTGAGGTCGAGCGACTTGTCGAGCCCGTGGTCCTGCCGCTTGGTGCAGCGGGGCGCCTGGTCGGCGAACTGCGGCAGCGGCGTGACCTGGTGGAAGATCGGGGTCAGGTCGAGCCCAGAGGCCTTCCAGTGGTCGACCGCCTCGCGGGTGTCGAGCACGCCGACCTGGCCGATCGCCTCGTCGAGGCTGCGGAAGCCCAGCGACGCCAGGATCTCGCGCACCTCCTCGGCGATGTAGGTGAAGAAGTTGACCACGTGGTCGGCCTGGCCGGAGAACCGCTCGCGCAGCACGGGGTTCTGCGTCGCGACACCCACCGGGCAGGTGTCGAGGTGGCACACGCGCATCAGGATGCAGCCCGCGACGACGAGCGGAGCGGTGGCGAAGCCGTACTCCTCGGCGCCGAGCAGCGCCGCGACCACGACGTCACGCCCGGTCTTCAGCTGGCCGTCGGTCTGCACCACGATGCGGTCGCGCAGGCCGTTGAGGAGCAGCGTCTGCTGCGCCTCGGCGAGGCCGAGCTCCCAGGGACCGCCCGCGTGCTTGAGCGAGGTGAGCGGCGAGGCACCGGTGCCGCCGTCGTGTCCGGAGATGAGGACGACGTCCGCGTGGGCCTTGGACACACCCGCTGCGACCGTGCCGACCCCCACCTCGGCGACCAGCTTCACGTGCACCCGTGCCGCCGGGTTGGCGTTCTTCAGGTCGTGGATCAGCTGCGCGAGGTCCTCGATGGAGTAGATGTCGTGGTGCGGCGGCGGGCTGATCAGGCCGACGCCGGGAGTGGAGTGCCGGGTCTTGGCCACCCACGGGTAGACCTTGTGACCGGGCAGCTGACCGCCCTCGCCGGGCTTGGCGCCCTGCGCCATCTTGATCTGGATGTCGTCGGCGTTGGTGAGGTACTCGCTCGTCACGCCGAAGCGACCGGAGGCGACCTGCTTGATCGCGCTGCGGCGCTCGGGGTCGTAGAGCCGCTCGGGGTCCTCGCCGCCCTCACCGGTGTTGGACTTGCCACCGAGCCGGTTCATCGCGATCGCGAGGACCTCGTGGGCCTCCTGCGAGATCGAGCCGTAGGACATCGCGCCGGTGCTGAACCGCTTCACGATGGACTCGACCGGCTCGACCTCCTCGATCGGGATCGGCTGGCGGCCGATCTGCTCGGGGTCCTTGAACCGGAACAGCCCCCGCAGGGTCATCAGACGCTCGGACTGCTCGTCGACGCGCCGGGTGTACTGCTTGAAGATGTCGTAGCGGCCCTCGCGCGTGGCGTGCTGGAGCCGGAAGACGGTCTCGGGGTCGAACAGGTGCGGCTCGCCCTCGCGGCGCCACTGGTACTCCCCACCGATCTCGAGCTGGCGGTGCGCCGGCGCGACCCCGTCGCGGGGGTAGGCCTTGGCGTGCCGCGCCGCGACCTCCTCGGCGATGGTGTCGAGGTCGACGCCACCCAGCTTGGAGACGGTGCCGGTGAAGTACTTGTCGACGACCGACTGGGAGAGCCCGACCGCCTCGAAGATCTGGGCGCCGGTGTAGGAGGCGACGGTGGAGACGCCCATCTTGGACATGACCTTCAGCACGCCCTTGCCGAGCGCCTTGACCAGGTGCTTGACCGCCACCTCGGGCTCGACCTTGACGTAGTTGCCCTCGCGGGCGAGGTCCTCCACCGACTCCATGGCCAGGTAGGGGTTCACCGCGGCGGCGCCGTAGCCGACCAGGAGGGCGACGTGGTGCACCTCGCGGACGTCGCCGGCCTCGACCAGCAGGCCGACCTGGGTGCGGGTCTTCTCGCGGACCAGGTGGTGGTGGACCGCACCGGTGAGCAGCAGCGACGGGATCGGCGCCAGCTCCGCGGTGGAGTGCCGGTCGGAGAGCACGATGATCCGGGCGCCACCGGCGATGGCCTGGCTGACCTCCGCGCAGATCTCGTCGATCCGCGCGGCCATCGCGGCGCCGCCGCCGTCGACGGGGTAGAGGCCGCGGGCCACGTGGGTGATGAAGCCGGGCATGTCGCCGTCGCGGTTGATGTGACGGATCTTGGCCAGGTCGTCGTTGGAGATGACCGGGAACGGGAGCACGACCTGGCGACACGAGGCCGGAGTCGGCTCGAGCAGGTTGGCCTCCGGGCCGATGGAGCCGTGCAGCGAGGTGACGAGCTCCTCACGGATGGCGTCCAGCGGCGGGTTGGTCACCTGGGCGAACAGCTGGGCGAAGTAGTCGAACAGCAGCCGTGGCTTCGAGCTGAGCGCCGCGATCGGGGAGTCGGTGCCCATCGAGCCGATCGGCTCGGCCCCGGTGTTGGCCATCGGGGTGAGCAGGATCCGCTTCTCCTCCTCGGTGTAGCCGAAGACCTGCTGGCGGCGGGTCACCGAGGCGTGGGTGTGCACGATGTGCTCCCGCTCGGGAACGTCGTCGAGGTGGATCAGGCCGGCGTGCAGCCACTCGTCGTAGGGCTGCTCGCTGGCGAGCTGGTCCTTGATCTCCTCGTCCTCGATGATGCGGTGCTCGTCGGTGTCGACGAGGAACATCTTGCCCGGCTGGAGACGGCCCTTGCGGACCACCTTCGCCGGGTCGAGGTCGAGCACGCCCACCTCGGAGGCGAGCACGACGAGGCCGTCGTCGGTCACCCAGAAGCGCGAGGGGCGCAGGCCGTTGCGGTCGAGCACAGCACCGATCTGCGAGCCGTCGGTGAACACGACGCAGGCCGGGCCGTCCCAGGGCTCCATCAGCGTGGAGTGGAACTCGTAGAACGCGCGACGCTTGGGATCCATCTCGCCGTGGTTCTCCCACGCCTCGGGGATCATCATCAGCACCGCGTGCGGCAGGCTGCGGCCGCCCATGTGGAGCAGCTCGAGCACCTCGTCGAACGACGCGGAGTCGGAGGCTCCCGGGGTGCAGATCGGGTAGAGCCGCTCCAGGTCGCCCGGGATGAGGTCGGAGGCCAGCAGCGCCTCGCGCGCCCGCATCCAGTTGCGGTTGCCCATGACGGTGTTGATCTCGCCGTTGTGGGCGATGAACCGGAACGGGTGCGACAACGGCCAGCTCGGGAACGTGTTGGTGGAGAACCGCGAGTGCACGACGGCCAGGGCGGACTTCATCCGCGGGTCGCGCAGGTCGGGGAACACGTCCGCCAGCTGCGCGGTGGTGAGCATGCCCTTGTAGATCAGGGTGCGCGAGGACAGCGACGGGAAGTAGACGTCGGTCTCCCGCTCGGCGCGCTTGCGCAGGCAGAAGGCGAGCCGCTCCAGTGCCATGCCCGTGACGCGCTGGCCGGCGCCGGCCACGAAGAGCTGGCGGAAGGACGGCATGACGTCGAGGGCCATCTGACCCAGCGTGGTCGGGTCGACCGGCACCTCGCGCCAACCGAGGACGTCGAGGCCCTCCTCGGCCGCGATCTCCTCGACGCGCTGCATCGTCTTCGCGACGTTGCCCTCGTCGCCGGGCAGGAACGCCGTGCCGACCGCGTAGGCGTGCGCCGGGGGCAGGTCGAAGCCGGCCTCGGCGGTGACGGCACGGAGGAACTCGTCGGGGACCTGGATCAGGATGCCCGCCCCGTCGCCGGTGTTCGGCTCGGCGCCGGCAGCGCCACGGTGGTCGAGGTTGAGCAGGGCGGTGACCCCCTGCTGGACGATCTCGTGACTGGCGACGCCGGTGAGGGTGGCCACGAACGCCACGCCGCAAGCGTCACGCTCGTGGCGGGGGTCGTAGAGCCCTTGGGGCGGCGGGAACGCGTGCGGATACGGCA
>JAPSKJ010000013.1 GCA_031177735.1 Nocardioides sp. | reverse complement strand
TCATTGCTGTGCGCTCGCTTCCGCCTGCTGGCGGTCGTAGTCCGCCCAGATCTCGTCGTCGGTCTTCCCTGCCGCCTTGCCGGCCCGCCAGATGGGCCCCGGGTCGACCGCCCGCGGCTGTCGCACGGCGCCGCCGCGCCAGTAGCCCATCACGTCGTAGTGGGTGGAGGGCAGCCGGCGCTCCCGCATCAGGTGCTTGCGGATCGCCCGCATCTGGGCCGACTCCCCCGCCATCCAGAAGTAGCCCTCACCCTCCGGCCAGTCGATCCCCTCGACCACGCGGGCCAGGTCGCTGGCCCCCTCCCCGGGCGGGTCGATCCAGGTGACCTCCGCCCGCGAGGGGAGGTAGGCCGGCAGGTCATCGGGCACCTCGGCCCAGATGCGCGTCGGCAGGTCGGTGGTCTCCGCGATGCGCGCCATGGCCGGCAGGGCGGTCAGGTCGCCCACGAGCATCAGCCACCGGGCGCCCGGGGGCAGGCTGAAGGACCCCTTGGGCTCGGTGATCGTCACCCGGTCGCCGACGCAGTCCGGCCGCATCGCCCACTCGGTGACCAGACCGACCGCGTGCACGACCACGTCGAGGGTCAGCCGGGTGCCCTCGAGCGCGCGGACGGTGTAGTAGCGGCTCTGGAACTGGCCCGGCACGATCAGGCCGACCCACTCGTCCGGCACCCCGGTGCTCCCGAACGGCGCGCCGGCTCCTTCGACGCCGGCGCCGAGGTCAGGGTCGACGCCGACGTCGAGCACGAGACGCACCAGGTGGGCCGAGAGTCGCTCGCGACCGACGACCTCGGCGGCGTACTGCTGGGCGCGGGTGCTCACCCGGCCAAGGCTAGTGGCCGGGCGCCGCACACCGTATTCGCAGGGCGCCTCACGCGCTCCGCTCGTCGCTCGCCGCGCCGCCTCAGACGCCGAACTCGTGCCGGAGCGGGTAGCCGCTGTCCCCGGAGACCGTCTTGGTGGCCAGCACGTGGTGCAGCTGGATCTCGTCGCGCTCGAAGGCGATCCGCGACCCGGCCATGTAGAGACCCCACACGCGTGCGGTGCCCTCGTCGGTCTCGGCGACGCACTCGTCCCAGTACGTGACCAGGTTGCGGTTCCAGCCGGCCAGCGTGCGGGCGTAGTGCACGCGGATGTTCTCGTGGTGCTGCACCTCCAGCCCGGCGTCCTCGACGGCCGCGACGATGGTGCCGGAGCCGGTGAGCTCGCCGTCGGGGAAGACGTAGCGGTCGATGAACGCCCCGGTGCGCACCTTGCGGTTGTGCGAGCGGGTGATGCAGTGGTTGAGCAGCCGGCCGCCGTCCTTGAGGTGGTCACGGATGAACCCGAAGTACGCCGGGTAGTTCTCGACCCCGATGTGCTCGGTCAGCCCGATCGAGCTGATCGCGTCGAAGCCGGTCTCGGAGACGTCGCGGTAGTCGGCGTGCCGCACCTCGGCGAGGTGGTCGAGCCGGTCGGCCTTGATCCGCTCCTGCGCCCAGGTCGCCTGCTCGCGCGAGAGCGTCACGCCGAGCGCCTTCACGCCGTAGTGCTCGGCCGCGTGGCGCACCATGCCACCCCAGCCGCAGCCGAGGTCGAGCAGCCGCATCCCGGGCTTGAGGCCGAGCTTGCGGCAGATCAGGTCGTACTTGTTGGCCTGCGCCTCCTCCAGCGTCGCGTCCTCGTGCGGGAAGACGGCACAGGTGTAGGTCATCGACGGGCCGAGGACGTGCTCGTAGAAGGTGTTGGAGACGTCGTAGTGGTGCTGGATCGACTCGGCATCGCGGTCCTTGGAGTGCCGCCACCCACCGAGCCGGCGCAGCCCCTCGAGCTGCCGGCGCCACGGCGGCATCATCTCCTGCGGCGGGGGCGGCGGCGGGACCAGCTTGGACACGCCGAGCGCCCGGACCAGGCCGAGCACCTCCGCCGGCGTCGGCAGCCGGAGCCCGGTGTGGTTCATCAGCAGCTGGAACGCGTCGTACGGGTCGCCGGGGTGTGAGCCGTGCAGGATCAGGTCACCGGCCACGTAGGCCCGGGCCAGGCCCAAGTCGCCCGGGGCGGTCATGACGTAGGAGAGCCCGCGCTCGTTGGCGATCTCCAGGGTGAACGGCGAGTCCACCGGACCGGCCGAGCTGCCGTCGTACGCCGTCAAGCGCAACGGCAGCCCGTCCTTGAACAGGCCCGCGATGGTGGGTGCGATCGCTGCGGACGTGGTCATCGTCTCTTCACCGCCTTGTCATAGAGGCTCGTGAGCCTGTCGTGGGGGTCGTAGCGCCGCTTCACTGCGGCGAGATTGTCGGTGCCGTAGAGCGCGTCGAACGTGGCGCGGTCGTAGAAGGCCTCGGAGTAGAGCGACTTGTGACCGCCGAGCTCGTGCACGCGCCGCTCGATGGCACGGTTCTTGGGGGCGTCGGGCGCCTGCGGGCCGACGTGGACGGTGCCCCAGAAGCCGACGTTGACGTAGACCTCGCCCGGCTCGAGCGGATACGTGGGCCACGGGCGCCGGGCGACCAGCGGGCACAGCCACACCGGCCGCATCCCGATCTCTGCGTCGAACCACTCCAGGAACGCGGGCAGGTTGGCCAGCGGCACCTCGATGTCCTGCACGACACGCTCGCGCAGCGGCCGGCCGGCGCGCCGGTCGAGCCGGTCGGCGATGGAGAAGCGTCGGTCGAGGCCGAGCAGCCGCATGTAGACGTCGGAGCGGCGGTAGCGACGCGGCCAGACCCGCCGCACCAGCGGGTGCTGCGCGCCGAAGGCTCCCGAGCACCAGAACCAGTCGGTGTCCCAGCGCCACAGGTAGTCGTAGGTCGACAGCAGGTCGGTCTCGCGCTCGCGGATCGAACGGTAGAAGACCTGCGAGCCGGTGTAGTCCGACACGGCGGCGCCCCGCGCGTCCTCGGTCCACGTCGCCAGCGTGAGGTAGAGCTCGTCGGGGGCGAACGCGACGCCGTCGAGCCCGTCGATCCGCTGCCCGTCGTACTCGCGGGAGGCGGAGATCTCGCCGATGGTCTTGGCGAGCAGCGCGGCGTCGTCGAAGCGCACATGGCGCAGCCGGACGTGGCCCGGGACGGGCTCGAGGGCGATGCGCAACCGGGTGGCGTAGCCGAGCGAGCCGTAGGAGTTCGGGAACGCGGCGAACAGGTCGGCGTGCTCGTTGTCGGGTGTCGCGGTCACGACCTCCCCCGCACCGGTGAAGACGTCCATCTCCAGCACCGACTCGTGCGGGAGGCCGTTGCGGAAGCTGGTCGACTCGATGCCCAGGCCGGTGACCGCCCCACCGAGGGTGATGGTGCGCAGCTGGGGCACGACGTAGGGGATCAGTCCGTGCGGCAACGTCGCGTCGACGAGGTCCTCGTAGGTGCACATGCCCTGCACGTCGGCGGTGCGTGCCACCGGGTCGACGTCGATGACGCCGGTGAGGCCGCTGACGTCGAGCCCGGGGGCACCGGTCTCGGCGCGAGCGCGGAAGAGGTTGGTGGTCCGCTTCGCGAGTCGCACCGGGGAGCCGGGAGGAAGAGCGGTGTAGGAAGCCCGGAGCCGGGCGACCGCCTGCTCGTGCTGCTGCCTGGAGCCATCGGTCACCCTCGCAAAATACTCCCCCCGTTCCCGGGCCCTGACAGCGACTTTGGTCTGGGGTGCCGACCGGAGCGGCCCGTGCGGGCGTGGGTAAAGTCACCTCACCGCCCCACGACAGCAGGAGTCCCGCATGTCCACAGCTGCCGAGAGAGACGCCATCGCCGCGCTGGCCGAGAAGGCGTGGCCCTACTTCGAGTCCAACCAGGTCAAGTGGCGCAACAAGCCGGTGACCCAAGCCCGCTTGGCGCTGGCCATCGACCAGCTGGTCGAGCACATGCGCACGAAGAGTCCCGACCTGGCGACGATGACCGGCCTGACGGCCTACCGCGAGGACGACGGCATCCACGTCACCGTCGAGCTGGGCACACTGCCGCTGGACTGAGGCGGCGGCACGCCCCGACCGGCCTCAGCTGGTGGTCGTGGCGCTGACGGTGCCGCGCGCGTCGGCCACGTGCACGACGACGCCGGCACCGGCGAAGTCGCGGATGACGGCGAGGTCGGCATCCGCGATGGTGTCGGCGCCGGTGAGCACGACGGCCGCTTCCAGGCCGGCGGAACCCGACGCGACGGCCATCGCCACGCAGGTGCCGATGGCCGAGACCTGCAGGCTCGGCAGGTCGACGGTCGCGGCGGCGTAGGTGCGGCCGTCGCGGTCGCGCACGGCCGCCCCCTCAGCGGCGCCGGTGCGGGCGCGGGTGGCGCGCGCCAGGGTGATCAGCTTCTTGTCCTCCGCCGACAGGTCCGACATGCCGGGAAGGATAGGGCCCGGCTCAGTCGGCGACGGGCTCGGGCTCCGCGTCGGCGGTCACCGGGACGATCAGCACGGTGCCGATCTTGTTGCGCCGCCCGGCGGTCTGCTCGGCGGTGAAGCGGTAGCCGTGCGCCTCCACGACCGACCCCGGGATCGGGACCAGGCCGAGGTGCTTGGCCATCAGGCCGCCGACCGAGTCGACCTCGTCCTCGACGATCTCCACGCCCAGGACCTCCTCGAGGTCGTCGACCAGGAAGCGCGCCGGCACCCGGACCGAGCCGTCCTCGAGCACCTGCGGCTCGCGGAACTCCTGGTCGTACTCGTCGGTGATCTCCCCGACGATCTCCTCGAGGATGTCCTCGATGGTGATCAGGCCGGCCGTGCCGCCGTACTCGTCGACCACGATCGCGAGGTGCTGGCGCCGGGCCTGCATCTCGGTGAGCAGCGCGTCGACGGGCTTGGACTCGGGGATCCAGTACGGCGGCCGCATCACCTCGTCGACGCGCTGGGTGAACTCCACGTCGGGTGCCTCGAAGTCGCGCCGCACGATGTCCTTGAGGTAGGCGATGCCCACCACGTTGTCGAGACCGTCGTCGACCACGGGGATCCGGGAGAAGCCACTGCGCAGGAACAGCGAGAGCGTCTGCCGCAGGTTCTTGTAGCGCTCGATGTAGACCACGTCGCCGCGCGGCACCATCACCTCGCGGGCGCTGGTGTCGCCGAGCTCGAAGACGGAGTGGATCATCCGCCGCTCGGCCTGCTCGATGAGGGCGGAGGCCTCGGCGAGGTCGACCATTTCGCGCAGCTCGGTCTCGGTCTGGAACGGCCCCTCCCGGAAGCCGCGTCCCGGCGTGATCGCGTTGCCGACCAGGATCAGCAGCCGCGGGATCGGGCCGAGCACGCCGGTGATCGAGGCGAGCGGTCCGGCGGAGAACAGCGCGACCGGCTCGTTGCGCTGGCGGCCGACGGTGCGCGGCGCGACGCCGATGACGACGAAGGAGAGCACCAGCATCACCCCGACGGCCGATCCGACCGTGGCCCACCAGTGCCCCTCGTAGAGGTCGTAGAACTGCAGCGCGACGACGACGGTGGCGCCGATCTCGCACAGCAGCCGCAGCAGGAGCGCCGTGTTGAGGAAACGGGGCGGATCCTCCAGCAGGGCCACCAGGCGCTTGGCACCGGCCCGGCCCTCCTGGACCAGCTCCTGCGCACGGGCGTGCGAGAACGTCGAGAGCGCGGCCTCCGCCGCGGAGAACAGCCCGGCGAGGACGACGAGGAGCGCCGCCCCCGCCACCAGGGCAAGGTCGTTCACGGGTGCTACTGAGGAGCGCGGGCCGAGGAGCCCCACTCCGCCAAGAGCCGCGCCTGCAGGTCGAACATCTCGCGGTGCTCCTCCGGCTCGGCGTGGTCGTAGCCGAGCAGGTGCAGGATGCCGTGGGTGGTGAGCAGCTCGATCTCGGCCACGGTGCCGTGGCCGGCGCTCGCCCCCTGCCGCTCGGCCACCGCGGGCGAGAGGATCAGGTCACCGAGGACGCCCTCCTCGGGCTCCTCGTCGAGCAGGCCGGGGCGCAGCTCGTCCATCGGGAAGGCGAGCACATCGGTCGGGCCCTCCTTCTCCATCCACTGCTCGTTGAGCTGGGCGATGGTGTCCTCGTCGACCGCCTTGATGCACAGCTCCGCCATCGGGTGCACGCGCATCTTGTCCATCACGAAGCGGGCCAGCTTGGCGAGGTGGTCGACGTCGAGGTCGTAACCGGACTCGTCGATGACCTCGATGCTCACCGCTCGCTCCTCCGGTCGCCGACCGGGTCGACCCGGGCGTCGTACTCGTCGTAGGCCGCGACGATCCGGCCGACCAGCTTGTGGCGCACCACGTCGTGGCTGGTCAACCGGTTGAAGCTGAGGTCCTCGACACCGTCGAGGATGCCCTCCACGATGCGCAGGCCCGACTTGGTGCCGGTGGGCAGGTCGACCTGCGAGACGTCACCCGTGACGACGATCTTGGAGCCGAAGCCGAGGCGGGTGAGGAACATCTTCATCTGCTCGGGCGTGGTGTTCTGCGCCTCGTCGAGGATGATGAACGCGTCGTTGAGCGTGCGGCCGCGCATGTAGGCCAGCGGCGCGATCTCGATCGTGCCGGCCGCCATCAGCTTGGGGATCAGGTCGGGGTCGAGCATGTCGTGCAGCGCGTCGTAGAGCGGGCGCATGTAGGGGTCGATCTTCTCGGTGAGCGTGCCCGGCAGGAAGCCGAGCCGCTCGCCGGACTCGACCGCCGGTCGGGTCAGGATGATCCGGTTGACCTGCTTGGACTGCAGCGCCTGAACGGCCTTCGCCATCGCCAGGTAGGTCTTGCCGGTGCCGGCGGGGCCGATGCCGAAGGTGATCGTGTGCTTGTCGATGGCGTCGACGTAGCGCTTCTGGTTCAGCGTCTTGGGGCGGATGCTGCGGCCGCGGTTGCTCAAGATGTTGAGGGAGAGCACGTCCGCGGGCCGCTCCGTGGTCTCCGCGCGGAGCATGCCGATGATCCGCTCGACGGCCTCCTCGGAGAGGCCCTGGCCGGTGCGGATGAGGGTCACCATCTCCTCGAGGAGCCGCTCGATGAGAGCGATCTCGGAGGGGGCGCCGTGCAGGGTGATCCGGTTGCCGCGCACGTGCACGTCGGCGTCGAAGTGGGCCTCGATCGTGCCGAGATGCGCGTCGCCGGCGCCGAGGACGCTGACCATGTCGATGCTGTTGGGCACCACCACGGTGTGGCGGGTGACCGGGACAGGAACGGGATCGCTGTCGCGCTGATGCTGGGAGTCAGTCATGGATGCCCGGGACGGGCGCAACCTTTCGGAACGGCGATGGTGACCTCAATGCTACGCCCGCACAACCAGCCGTCCTACCGAGTTGTTCCGGGCGCGCCGTCAGCGCGGTAGCGAGCGTCCTCGTCCGGCGGCCCGTCAGGCCGGCAGCGAGGAGAGCCGCTTGCCCGCCAGGAGGTGCAGGTGGGTGTGGAACACGGTCTGGCCGGCCTCGGGGCCGGTGTTGAAGACCAGGTTGTAGTCGGCGTACCCCTCCGCCTCGGCGACGGCCGCGGCTGCGCTCACCATCTCGGCGAGGATGGTGGCGTCGGCGACGGCCGAGGCCGCGGCGTTCGGCTGGTGCTCGTGCGGGATCACCAGCACGTGCAGCGGCGCCTGCGGATTGATGTCGCGGATGGCGATCGTGCGGTCGGTGCTGTGCACCCGCTCGCTCGGGATCTCCTCGGCGAGGATCTTGCAGAAGATGCAGTCGGAGTTCGCGGCCACGCCTGCATGCTGCCACACGCCGACCCCTGCCCATCGGGTGTGACGCGGGCTACACGCGGGCTACATTGCGACCCATGCAGCCCCGCCCCTCCCCGACCCCGTCCCAGGACGCCGGCGACACCAGCACTCCCCTGCTCGAGGAGACGATCGGGGCGTGCTTCGAGCGCACCGTCGCGCGCTGGCCCGAGCGCGAGGCGCTCGTCGAGGTGGCCAGCGGCCGCCGGTGGACCTGGGCGGAGCTCGACCGCACTGTCGACGAGGTGGCCCGAGGGCTGCTCGCCCGTGGCATCCAGGCGGGCGACCGGGTGGGCATCTGGGCGCCCAACTGCGCCGAGTGGACCATCCTGCAGGTCGCCACCGCGAAGATCGGCGCGATCCTGGTCAACATCAATCCGGCGTACCGCACCCACGAGCTCGCCTACGCGGTCAACCAGAGCGGCCTGCGCCTGCTGGTCGCGATGAGCGGCTTCAAGACCAGCGACTACCGTGCGATGGTCGACGACATCGCCGGCGACTGCCCGACCCTGGAGCAGACCCTCTACCTCGACACCGACGACTGGGCCGGTCTGGTGGGATCGGGCCGGGACCTGACCGCCGGGGCGGTCGCCGAGCGGATGGCGACGCTGTCGCCGGGCGATCCGATCAACATCCAGTACACCAGCGGCACCACAGGCTTCCCCAAGGGCGCCACGCTGAGCCACCGCAACATCCTCAACAACGGCTACTTCACGACCGAGACGATCAACTTCACCGAGGCCGACCGGCTGTGCATCCCGGTGCCCTTCTACCACTGCTTCGGGATGGTGATGGGCAACCTCGGTTGCATCACCCACGGGGCGACGATGGTCATCCCGGCGCCCGCGTTCGATCCGGCGCTGACCCTGCAGGCGGTCCAGGACGAGCGCTGCACCGGCGTCTACGGCGTGCCGACGATGTTCATCGCGATGCTCGGGCTGGCCGACTTCGCGGCGTACGACCTCAGCAGCCTGCGCACCGGCATCATGGCCGGCTCGCCGTGCCCGGTGGAGGTGATGAAGCGGTGCATCAGCGACATGCACCTCGACGAGGTCTCCATCGCCTACGGCATGACCGAGACCAGCCCCGTCTCCTGCCAGACCCTCGCCGACGACGACCTGGAGCACCGCACGGCCACGATCGGGCGCGTCCACCCGCACCTGGAGATCAAGATAGCCGACCCGGTCACCGGCGAGACCGTCCCGCGGGGCACCCCGGGCGAGTTCTGCACCAGGGGCTACAGCGTGATGCTCGGCTACTGGCGCGAGGAGGAGAAGACCCGCGAGGCGATCGACGACGACGGCTGGATGCACACCGGCGACCTCGCGGTCATGCACGACGACGGCTACTGCGAGATCGTCGGGCGCATCAAGGACATGGTCATCCGCGGCGGCGAGAACATCTACCCGCGCGAGATCGAGGAGTTCCTCTACACCCACCCCGACGTCGAGGACGTCCAGGTCGTCGGGGTGCCCGACCAGAAGTACGGCGAGGAGCTGTGCGCCTGGATCCGGATGCGCCCCGGGGCGACACCGCTCGACGCCGACGGCGTGCGCGAGTTCGCGACCGGCAAGCTGGCGCACTACAAGATCCCGCGCTACGTGCTGGTCGTCGACGGGTTCCCGATGACGGTGACCGGGAAGATCCGCAAGGTCGAGATGCGCGAGCGCAGCGTCGCCGAGCTCGGCCTCTGAACCACCGTCTGGTGGGTCCCCGGCGTGGGCTGCCCGCCCCCGCAGCGCATCGGCGCGAGGATGGCGCCATGCCTGCGAACGCCCTGCGCACCCCCCTCGCCGCCGCGCTCAGCGCCGTCGTCCTCGCCGCCTGCGGCACCGAGACCGCCCCGGTCGCGGAGGATCCCACGACGAGCGAGCCCTCGGGGCCCTCGAGCTCCCCGGCTGCGCCCAGCGACACCGCGGAGTCCTCGCCGGTCGCCGAGGGCGACTCGGTGACCGTGCCGGTCTACTTCGTCGGCGACGCACCGCAGGGACCACGGCTGTTCCGGGAGTTTCGCCGGGTGCCTGCGCAGGACCCGGCCGCGGCGGCGCTGGAGCTGCTGGGGTCCGGCGACGCGCTCGACCCCGACTACCGCACGCTGCTGCCCGCCGCCCAAGGCTTGTCGGCCTCACTCGAGGGCGCGGGTGAGGACGCCACCATCGCCCTGGCCCTTCCGGCAGACTCGCCGTGGCTCTCGCGGGGCGACCTCTCCGAGGCCGAGGCCAGACTGGCCGTGCAGTCGGTCGTCTACACCCTGCAGGGCGTGTTCCAGGCCAAGGCACGCCTCTCCGTGACCCACCAGGGGACCAGCCACGCCGCCGACCTGCTCGGCGTCCCCACGGGCAACGGCTACTCCCGCGCTCCGGAGCTCGACGTCCTCGGCCTGGCCAGCGTGACCACCCCCGAGGAGGGCGCGACGGTGGCCGACACCTTCGAGGCCTCCGGTGTGGCCAGCTCCTTCGAGGCCACCGTCCCGATCGAGGTCCGCGACGCCTCCGGTGCGGTCGTGGTCGAGACGTTCGCGACGGCCGAGGGCTGGATGGACCGCCTCCACCCCTGGACCACCACGGTCGACGTGTCGGCGCTGGCGCCGGGTGTCTACACCTTCGTCGCCCGCACCGACGACCCCTCCGGCGGCGCGGAGGGCTTCGGCCCGACCGAGGACACCAAGACCATCACGGTCCAGTGAGGCTGAGCCGGGCGGACCTCAACCGGACCCTCCTGGCCCGCCAGCACCTGCTGCGCCGCAGCTCCGCGGGCCCGCGCGAGCTGGTCGATGGGCTGGTCGGGCTGCAGGCGCAGGATCCGCTGCCGGCCTACCTCTCCCTCGCCGCCCGCCTGGAGGACTTCGACCCGCGCGAGCTCTCCGCGGGCCTGGCGGACCGCTCCCTGGTGCGGCTGGTCACCCTGCGCGGCACGATCCACCTGCACACGGCGGCCGACGCCCTGCAGGTGCGCGCCTGGACGCAGCCGGTGCTCGACGCCGAGATCCTCAAGGGACCACCCAACGGCCTCCCACCGGAGGTCGCCCGCGAGGAGTTCGAGGCCGCGCTGGCCGCTGCGCTGACCGGCCCCACGCCGCTCAGACAGCTCGAGGAGGCCCTCGCGACGCGGTTCCCCTCCGCGGGAACGAGCCGGCTGGGCCACGTCGCCCGCAACGTCGCCGCACTCGCGCAGGTGCCGCCTCGTGGGCTGTGGAAGCAGGCGGGCGGGGTGGTCTACGAGTACGCCGCCCGCTGGACCGGCCTGCCGGAGGTCACCTCCCCCGACGTGCCCGCGCTGGTCCGGCGCTACCTGCGCGCGTTCGGCCCGGCGACGGCGTCGGACGTGACCGCGTGGAGCGGGGTCCGCCGGCTGGGGCCGGTGCTCACGGGGATGGACGACCTGGTCCGCCACGAGGACGAGGACGCAAGGGTGCTCTTCGACGTGCCGGACGGCCCCGTCGTCGAGGGCGGGGAGCCGGCTCCGGTGCGACTGCTGGGCACCTACGACAACCTCTGGCTCGCCCACCAGGCCCGCGACCGGGTCACCACTCCGGTCGCCCGGCAGGCGTGGATGGGACGCAACGGCGGCCTCGGCAGCGTGATCCTGGTCGACGGCTGGCTCACCGGGCTCTGGAAGCCCGTCGACGGCCGGGTGCAGGTGGTCACCCTCCTACGCACCCTCTCACCGCGCGAACGGGCCGAGCTCGACGACGAGATCGCCCGCGTGGAGACCCTGCTCGCCGTCGAGTGACCACCGGTCCCGGACGCGTGGTCACGCCTGCCGGTCGGGAGTGTGGCGCAGCCGGGGTTCAGGTCCGGCCGAAGCCGTAGTCGCGCTCCACGGTCGCGACGCGGACCCGGTAGTCGGCGTACCACTCCGCCCGGCCGCGGCGCTGGGCGAGGAGGTGTGCGGCGACCTGCTTCCAGGCGCGGGCGTCGGCCGCGGTCGCCCAGTAGGACACGGTGATGCCGCGCTCGCCCTCACGGACGCTCTCGACGCCGAGGTAGCCGGGCTGCTGCGCCGCGAGGGCGGCCATCGCCTCGGCGGTCTCGGCGTAGCCGTCGGTGTTCGCCGCGTGGGTCGAGGTGAAGATGACCGCCGTGTAGGGCGGCTCCGGAGTCGGCGCGAGCCAGGACACCGCGCTCACGCCCAGCGCCTCGTGCGCGCGAGCAGCGCGCTGACCGCGGCGACCCCGGCCGTGGACGTGCGCAGCACCTCGGCGCCGAGCCGGACCGTGACCGCACCGGCCTCCTCGAAGGCCGCGACCTCCTCGCGGGTCAGGCCGCCCTCGGGGCCGACCACGACGACGACGTCACCGTCGCCGGGCACCGTGACCGCGGCCAGGGCCGACGTCGCCTCCTCGTGCAGCACCACGGCCAGCGCGGCGCTCGAGACGAGGTCGGCGACCTGTGTGGTGGTCGCCATCGGCGCGACCTCGGGAAACCACGCCCGCCGGGCCTGCTTGGCCGCCTCGCGAGCGGTGGCCCGCCACTTGGCCAGCGACTTCTCGGCGCGCTCGCCCTTCCAGACGGCCACCGAGCGGGACGCCGCCCACGGCACGATCCGGGCGCAGCCGATCTCGGTGAGCACCTCCACGGCGAGCTCCCCACGCTCGCCCTTCGGGATCGCCTGCACCACCGTGACCGCCGGCGCCGGCGCCTCGGCGGTGGCCACGTCGAGCACCCGCACCGACATCGACCGCTTGCCGGTCCCGGCCACCTCCCCGGTGACCGCCACACCCGCGCCGTCGGTGAGCACGACCTGCTCACCGACCCGGAGGCGACGTACGGCGACCGCGTGGTGCGCCTCGTCGCCGTCGACCGCCACCAGCTCGCCGGGAGCCACGCCCCCTAGCGAGGGCACCAGGTGGACCGGCAGCGACATCAGTGGTTGAAGGCGTCGCGGAGTCGGCCGAAGAAGCCGGAGTGGCCACCCGGCTTCAGCGTGCCGATCACGTCGGTCTCCCCGCGCGCCGCGGCGAGCTGGCGGATCAGCTCCTCCTGGGCGGCGTCGAGCCTGGTGGGCGTCTCGACCAGCGTGGTGACGACCAGGTCGCCGCGGCCACCGCGCAGCCCGGGCACGCCGCGGCCGCGGAGCACGGTCTCGGTGCCGGACTGCGTGCCGGGCTTCACCTCGAGCTCGAAGGACGTCTCGACCTCCTCGGCCGGGACCAGCCCCTCGGCGACGAGGTCGGCCTCGAGGGTCGGCAGGGTGATCGTGGTGCCAAGCGCGGCGGCCGTCATCGGCACCGTCACCGCGCACCGCAGGTCGTTGCCCTGCCGCGTGAACGTGGCGTGACCCGCGACGTGGATCTCGACGTAGAGGTCACCGGCGGGTCCGCCGCCGGGGCCGACCTCGCCCTGCTCGGCGAGCTGCACACGCGTGCCGGTGTCGACACCGGCGGGGATCTTGACGGTGAGCGTGCGGCGCGAGCGCACCCGGCCGTCGCCGGAGCACTCCCGGCAGGGGTCGGGGATGATCGTGCCGAAGCCGCGGCACGCCGCGCAGGGACGCAGGGTGCGGATCTCCCCCAGGAACGAGCGCTGCACGTGGGCGACCTCACCGGCGCCGCGGCAGGTCTCGCAGGTGACCGGTCGGCTGCCGGGCGCCGCGCCGGCGCCCTGGCACAGCGGGCACACGACGGCCGTGTCGACCTTCAGCTCGCGGGTGACCCCGAACGCGGCCTCGGCCAGCTCGACGTCGAGCCGGATCAGCGCGTCCTGGCCACGCCGCACCCGTGGCCGCGGGCCGCGACCGGAGGCCGCGCCAGCCTGGCCGCCGAAGAACGCGTCCATGATGTCGGTGAAGGAGAAGCCGGCCCCCTGGCCGAACGAACCGCCGAACGGGTCGCCACCTCGGTCGTACGCCGCCCGCTTCTGCGGGTCGGAGAGGATCTCGTAGGCGTGCGAGATCTCCTTGAAGCGCTCCTGCGCGGCCGGGTCCGGGTTGACGTCGGGGTGGTACTCCCGGGCCAGCTTGCGGTAGGCCTTCTTGATGGTGGCGTCGTCGGCGTCGCGAGGAACGTCGAGGAGCTCGTAGGGGTCCAACGTCACGTCTTCCTAAGGCTGATCTGGGCTCTGGGCTGATCTGGCTGAGCGGGCGGCGGTCAGGACTCGTCGAGGATGCGCGAGACGTAGCGGGCGACGGCGCGGACCGCCCCCATCGTGCCGGGGTAGTCCATCCGGGTCGGCCCCACCACGCCCAGGGTCGCCAGCGCCTCGTCGCGCGGGCCGTAGCCGGTGGCGATGACGCTGGTGGAAGAGAGCTCCTCGTAGGGACCCTCGGCACCGATCCGCACGGTGAGGGCGCCGGACGCGGTGGCCTCGCCCATCAGCTTGAGCAGCACGACATGCTCCTCCAGCGCCTCCAGCAGCGGCCGCACGGCCGAGTCGAAGCTGTCGCCGTAGCGCGCCAGGTTGCCGGTGCCGGCCACCGCGATCCGCTCGTCGGAACGGTGGTCCTGCATCGCATCGACCAGTACGTCGACGACCGCACCGGCCACCGGGTCGGGTTCACCCCCGGTGCCGCCGGGCAGGTCGCGCAGTGCGGCGACGGCGTCGGCGATCACCTCGCCGGTGGCCGCCCGGTTGACCCGGCCACGCAGGTCGGCGAGGGCGTCCTCGTCGAGCTCGGCCGGCAGCTCCACGAGCCGCTGCTCGACCCGCCCGGTGGACAGGATCAGCACGACGAGCATCCGGCGCGGCGCGAGCAGCACCAGCTCGACGTGGCGGACCGTGGAGCGGCTCAGGGTGGGGTACTGCACCACCGCGACCTGGCGGGTGAGCTGGGAGAGCAGCCGCACCGAGCGCTGCACCACGTCGTCGAGGTCGACCGCGCCGTCGAGGAACGCGGCGATCGCGCGGCGCTCGGCCTGGGTCATCGGCTTGACGCTGGCGAGCCGGTCGACGAAGAGCCGGTAGCCCTTGTCGGTGGGCACCCGGCCGGCGCTGGTGTGCGGCTGGGTGATGTAGCCCTCGTCCTCCAGCACGGCCATGTCGTTGCGCACGGTGGCGGGCGAGACGCCCAGCCCGTGCCGCTCGACCAGCGCCTTGGAGCCGACCGGCTCCTCGGTGGCGACGTAGTCCTCGACGATGGCGCGGAGCACGGCGAGCCTGCGGTCCTCCTGCATGGCGCACCTCCTGCTGCTCGACCGACGTCTTGGCACTCACTTCCGCTGAGTGCCAATGCTACCCGCCTCGGCGGAAGATCCGAGGTCTGGCACGCCCCTTGCCAGCACGCTCCGTCCTACGTAGGTTAGGCTCACCTAACCAATCACTGCGGAGGTGTTCATGACGTCGACCGACGGCCGCCCCGGGAGCTCGCGCCGCGGCGGCGCGGGGCTGCTCGCCGACCCCGACCAGCTCGCCGAGACCGCGCGCAGCGTCCTCGCCTGTGCGTCCGAGGTCGAGCTCGTCGTCGACGGCACGTCGCTCGAGCTCGACGCCGGCGCTGACCCCGTGGCGAGCCTCGGCCTGCACGACCGGGAGGGCATCCCCACCTTCGTGTGCAGCCTCGACTCGCCGGTGTCGTTCGCCGGCGCCGCCAACCAGAGCGCTCTGATCAAGGTCGCCAGCGCCCTGGGCGCGCCCGGGACCGCCGACCGCGAGCTGGTGCTCAGCATCGCCGGACGCCTGCGCACGGCCGGCCGCGAGGAGTGCGTCTGCTGCCCGGAGGTGCGCGACGTGGTCGCGCTCGACCCCGGGTTCGTCCTGCTCGCCCGGGTCGCCGCCGACGGGTCGATCACCGAGCGGGCGCGGGTGCCGCTCGGGGCGTTCCGGGCGGCGACCCACCAGCTCAACCGCGGTTACCTCCAACGCTGCACCCAGCACGCCAACGACTGCCACCAGGACGAGCTGCGTCGCGCGGTCGCCGCCCTCAGTCACACCCGCCTCGGCGACGTCATCGGCGTGCAGCTGGCCGACCTGTCGGCCACCGGGGCCGAGCTGCGTTGGGTGGACGCCGCCGGCGCCCATGCGCGTGCGGTGACCTTCCCGTGGCCGGCCGCCACGGCAGAGCAGCTCGGCGACCTGCTGCGCTCGCGGCTCCACCCCGGCATCTGCTGAGCGCTCGCCCGCGGGTCCTAGGCTGGCTCGCATGGCCGACTCCCCCAGCTTCCGCGAGGTCGGCGACCGGATCTGGGTGGCCCGCTTCGCGGCGTACGACGTCAACGTCGGGGTGATCGGCGGCGCGCGCGGCCTGGTCGTGGTCGACACCTTGGCCTCCACGGCGCTCGCCCGCGAGATCGTCGCCGGCGTCCGCGGCCTCGGTGGGCCGGTCGTGGAGGTCGTCAACACGCACTGGCACTTCGACCACAGCTTCGGCAACCACCTCCTCCGCCAGGAGTACGCCGCCCCCGTCACCGCCCACGAGGACGCCGCGGCCGAGCTGGCCAGACGCGGCGAGGAGGTCCGTGCGCACGCCGCGGTCGAGGGCGGGACCGCCATCGCGGAGACCCCGCTCGCGGTCCCCGACCGCACGTTCTCCTCGGCGCTGGCCCTCGATCTCGGCGACCGGCAGGTCGAGCTGATCCACCCCGGCCGGGGCCACACCGCCGGCGACCTGGTGGTGCGGGTGCCGGACGCCGACGTCCTGCTGGCGGGCGACCTGGTGGAGGAGTCCGGGCCGCCGGCCTACGGCGACGACTCCTTCCCGATGGACTGGCCGCTGAGCCTCGACCTCGTGCTCGGGCTGCTCTCGCCGGGGTCCGTGGTCGTGCCCGGCCACGGGGCACCTGTGGGGCGCGACTTCGTGCTCGAGCAGCGCTCGGCGATCGGGGTGGTCGCCGAGACCATCCGTGACCTGGCGGGCCGGGGTGTCCCCGTTGCCGAGGCACCCGCCGCGGCCGAGTGGCCCTTCCCGGCCGAGCGTCTGGGCGAGGCGGTGCGCCGGGGCTACGAGCAGCTGCCGCGTGCCAACCGGCGACTGCCACTGGTGTGACTTAAGGTGCTGGAGTGACTGATCGCTACGGCTCCGACGTCCTCAGCACCGACTGGCGCGTCCCCAAGCGCGGCCGCGCCACCGAGGCCCCCGCCGAGCTCGGCACGGTGGTCGAGGAGGTCACCACGGACTGGTGCGGCGAGATCGTCGCCGTCGACCGCGACCTCGGCACGTTGACCCTGGAGGACCGGCGCGGCAAGCGGCGCACCTTCCCGCTCGGGCCGGGCTTCCTGCTCGAGGGCCGCCCGGTGATCCTCGTCCCGCCGGTGCGCAAGCCCGCCGCCCCCAGCGGTCCGAAGCGCACCGCCTCCGGCTCGATCGCGGTGGCCAACGCGCCCGCGCGGGTGGCCCGCGCGAGCCGGATCTTCGTCGAGGGGCGCCACGACGCCGAGCTGGTCGAGCGGGTCTGGGGCGACGACCTGCGGATCGAGGGCGTGGTGGTGGAGTACCTCGGCGGCGTCGACGACCTCGCCGACCACCTGGTCTCGTTCAAGCCCGGACCGCAGCGCAAGGTCGGCGTCCTCGTCGACCACCTGGTCCGTGGCTCGAAGGAGTCGCGCATCGCCGAGGCGATCCGGCGCGGCCCCAACGGCGCCCACGTGCACATCGTGGGACACCCGTTCGTCGACATCTGGCAGGCGGTCAAGCCCGACCGTCTCGGGCTGAAGACGTGGCCGACCGTGCCGCGGACCATCGAGTGGAAGAAGGGCGTGTGCCAGCACCTGGGCTGGCCGCACCGCGACCAGGCCGACATCGCCCGCGCGTGGCAGCACATCTTGTCGAAGGTGAGGTCCTACGACGATCTCGAGCCCGCCCTGCTCGGGCGGGTGGAGGAGCTCATCGACTTCGTCACCGCCGACTAGCGATGAGCTAGCTGCTGCTCAGTAGCGGTCCTCGTTGGGCATCAGGATCCACAGCACGATGTAGGCGAGGAACTGGGGCCCGGGCAGCAGGATCGACAGCACGGCGACGATCCGGACGACCTTGGGGTCCCAGCCGAACCGGCGGGCGAGGCCGGCGCAGACGCCGGCGATGATGCGGCCCTGGCGGGGCCGGGCGAGCCTTGTCGTTGTCATGCCCTCGACGCTACGTCGGGCGGTGGCCTCACCGGATGGGGATCGTCCCTGATCCGCCCCTGGCTTCTGCTCACCCCTGCCCGTCCCGGCCGGCCTGCTGCTGCCCGCGCCGGTCGTGCAGCCGCTGCTGGGCGGCCGGGAGGAACTCCAGGCACGGGGCCTCGGCGTCGCGGTGCTTCTCGTGGAGGTGGAGGACCCAGCGGTCCATCGCGGCGAGGAACCCGTTGTCGCCACCCGGCCGGTAGGTCGACCAGGGGCGGTCACCCTTGCCCGTGCAGACGGTGCAGGTGACCTTGTAGACGAACTCCTGCTGCGGCCCGAGGTCGATCCGGACCTTGGCCAGTGGCCCGGCCTGGGCCGCGGCTCTCCGCTCGCGGGCGGACTTGCTGGCGGTCATGCGGCACCTCGTGTTCGTGGGAAGCGACCAAGCGTAGGGGCACAGCCTCGCTGATCTCGCCCACCGTTGCGCGGCTGGTGGCTGAGCAGCCGGTCGAGCCGGGCGACTTCACCGGTTCCAGCGAAACCCATCTCGCGGCGATGGTGCGGACCTGCCATCGAGCGCGCATACTGGCAGGGATGACTATGCGCTCCGGGCCGGCTCGACGACACCTCGCCAGCAGCCCCTTCAAGCCCCAGCCCGAGCTACCGATCGAGACGTTCGCCGTCGACGACCGGGTCTCCCACGACACCTACGGGCTCGGCCGCGTGGTCGGCGTGGACGCCTACGCGGTGACCGTGGACTTCGGCGCCCAGCAGGTGCGGGTGGCGAGCCCGTTCCGCAAGATGGAGAAGTTCTAGCGGCACCGATCCGGGCCGAGCCGCTCAGGACCTCCCCTGATCGGCCCCGGATCCTGCCCTGAGAACGGCGTCGCACGGGCCTGACGCGGAGTAGCGTCGGCGCCATGAGCACCCCGCACCCGCCGTACGGCGAACCGTTCGAGCACCACCAGCCGCCTCCCCCGCCGCCAGGCTCCGGATACGGCCCTGGTGCTGTCCCGCCCGGTGGCTACGCCGTGAGCCAGAGCGAGCGCACCTGGGGCGGCGCCGCCCACTGGTCGGCGCTGGTCGCCGCCTGGGTGGCACTCGCCTTCCTCGGCCCGCTGGTCATCTACTTCGTCAAGCGCGACGAGTCGCCCTACGTGCGGCAGCAGGCCGCCGAGGCGCTCAACTTCCAGCTCTCGATCATCATCTACGGGCTGATCTCGGCCGTGCTGTGCCTGGTGCTGATCGGCTTCCTGCTGCTCGCGGTCGTCGGCATCGTGTGGCTCGTCTTCACGATCATCGGCTCGATCAAGGCCTCCCAGGGCCAGCTCTACCGCTATCCCCTGACCATCCGGATGATCAGCTGACGCCGCCCGACCACGCCGTCGGCACGCGTCAGTCGAGCAGGTCCCGCACCACGGCGTCGGCGAGCAGCCGCCCGCGCTGCGTGAGCACGAGCCGGTCCCCCTGCACCACGGCGAGCCCGTCGGCCACCACGGCGTCGACCCGCGTGGCGTCGAGGCCGTCGAGCGCCATCCCGTCGCGTAGCCGCACCTCGAGCAGCACCCGCTCCAGCTCCTGGGTCTGCGCCGAGAGGGTCTCCCGGCCGGCCGCCGGCGACGCGCCCTCGGCCAGCCGCGCGGCGTACGCGACCGGGTGCTTCACGTTCCACCAGCGCACCCCGCCGACGTGGGCGTGGGCGCCCGGGCCGATGCCGAGCCAGTTCTGCGAGGTCCAGTAGAGCTCGTTGTGGTGGCAGCGGGCGGCCCGGTCACGCGACCAGTTGGAGACCTCGTACCAGCCGAGTCCGGCGGCGGTGAGCCGCTCGTCGGCCAACGCGTACTTGTCGGCGAGGTCGTCCTCGTCCGGCATCGGCAGCTCACCGCGCCGCACCCGGCGGGCCAGGGCGGTGCCCTCCTCGACGATGAGGGAGTACGCCGAGACGTGGTCGGGTCCGCAGGCGAGGGCCGCGTCGAGGGAGGTCCGCCAGTCGGCCAGCGACTCGCCCGGCGTGCCGTAGATCAGGTCCAGGCTGATCTGCTCGAACCCGGCCGCCCGTGCCCATTCGACCGCCCGGGGCACGCGGTCGGGATCGTGGGTGCGGTCCAGCGTCGCCAGCACGTGCGGCACCGCGCTCTGCATCCCGAACGAGACGCGGGTGAACCCGCCCTCACGCAGCTGGGCCAGCCCCTCGGGCGTCACCGAGTCGGGGTTGGCCTCGGTGGTCACCTCGGCCCCGTCGACGAGGCCGAAGGAGTCGCGCACCGCCCCCAGCATGGCGACCAGGTCGGCGCTGGGCAGCAGCGTGGGGGTGCCTCCGCCGAAGAACACCGTCGAGACCGGCGGAGCCCCGGTCAGCACCCGAGCGAGCAGGTCGACCTCGCGCACCGCGGTGGCGGCGTACTCCAGCTGGGAGGCTCCCGAGCCGAGCTCGGTGGCGGTGTAGGTGTTGAAGTCGCAGTAGCCGCACCGCACCGCGCAGTACGGCACGTGCAGGTAGACGCCCAGCTCCCGCTGCGGCAGCGTCGCCAGCGCCTCCTGCGGCAACGAGCCGTCGGCCGGAGCCGGATCGGCGAGGGGAAGAGCAGAGGGCACCTGGAGAGGTTAGGTCGTGACCAGCCCTGCGGCCATTCGGCCGAGCGCCCGGGTGTGCGCGGCGACCGAGTCGAGCAGCGGCACATCGGTGTGCCGCCCGTCGACGAGCAGCTGGATCTCGGTGCAGCCGAGCACGATCGCCTGGGCGCCCTGCTCGCGCAGCTCCTCGATCACCTCGACGTAGCGGGACCGCGACGCGTCCTCGACCTGTCCGAGGGTGAGCTCCTCCCAGATGATCCGGTCGACGTCGAGCTGCTGGGCCTCGTCGGGGACCACCACCGCGATGCCGTGGGTGGCCAGCCGGTCGGCGTAGAAGCTCTCCGCCATCACCCACCGGGTGCCGAGCAGGCCGAGGCGGGTCCAGCCGTGCTCGCGGGCGGCCTCGGCGACGGCGTCGGCGATGTGGAGGAAGGGCACGTCCAGCGCCGCCTCGACGGCAGGGGCGACCTTGTGCATGAGGTTGGTGCACAGGGCGACGACCTCGGCGCCGCCGTCCTGCAGCCGTCGTGCGGCGGCAGCGAGGTCGCGGCCCGCGCCGTCCCAGTCGCCCTCCACCTGCTGACGACGCACCGCGGCGAAGTCGAGCGACTCCAGCACGATCTCGGCCGAGGCGTGCCCGCCACGGACGGCGGCGACGTGCTCGTTGATGCTCCGGTAGTAGTCGATGGTGGAGTGGAAGCTCATCCCGCCGAGGAGTCCGATCTTCGTCATGCCTCGATCCTCGCCCGTCGTCGCCCTCCAAGGAATACCCGAACTCCCAAGAGCAGCCATAACATCAGGTTATGGACGCCCGGCGGCTGCTGCTGTTCCGTGACATCGCCCGCGCCGGCTCGCTCAGTGCGGCCGCACGCGAGCTCGGCTGGACGCAGCCGGCGGTCAGCCAGCAGCTCGCTCGCCTCGAGCGGGAGGTCGGGGCGCCGTTGCTGGTGCGCAGCAGCCGCGGAGTGACGCCGACCGAGCTGGGCCGCACGCTGCTGGCTCGGGCCGACACCATCGCCGGTGAGCTGCACATGGCCGTCGAGGAGGCGGCCGCGGCGACCCAGCTGCGCACCGGCCGCGTGCGGCTGGTCGCCTACCCGACCGCCGCCGCCACGCTGGTGCCGGGTGCGCTGCGCCGGCTGCACGACGCCGCCCCCGGCGTGCGGGTCACCATGAGCGAGGCCGAGCCGCCCGAGGCGGCCGCCGCGGTGCGGGCAGGGGACGCGGACCTCGCGGTCGTGTTCGCCTACGACGCCCCGCTGGTCGACGGCGACCTGGTCTGGCACGCCGTGGCGGTCGAGGAGGTGGCGCTCGTGCTCCCGCTCGACCACCCGGCCGGGCCCTCACCCGCGCTGGCCGACCTGGCCGAGGAGACCTGGGTCGGCGGTTGTCCACGGTGCCGCCAGCACCTGGTGGAGGTGTGCGAGCGGGCCGGGTTCTCCCCGCGCCTGGAGCACGCCACCGACGACTACGTCGCCGTGCAGAACCTCGTCGCCGCCGGGCTGGGCGTCAGCGCCCTGCCGGCGGCCGCGCTGACGGCGTACCGCCACCCCGACGTGGTGGTCGCCGACGCCCCCGACCTCGGTCGCCGACACGTCGGCGTGGTGCACCGTCCCGGCGCCGACCAGGTGCCCGCGACCCGGGCGCTGCTCGACCGGCTCGCGGACGTCACACCGGCACGTTGAGCACGACCGTGTAGCCGGACTCGACCGAGCCGGTGACCGCGGCCATCTGCAGCGAGTGCCCGTCGGCGAAGACCATGTCGCGCTCCAGGCTGGTCCGCGCCAGGTTGGCCACGCTCGCCTCGTAACCCTCGGTGGCGTAGACCGCCTCGCACACCTCCTGCGGCAGCGCGATCTGCGAGGTGCGCAGCTTGTTCGTGTACGACGTCGCCGAGGCCAGCGACTCGTAGACCTCGAAGTGGAAGTGCGGCCAGCGACCGTCGTAGCAGGCGGGGAAGATCGTCGTGAACTCCACCTGCCCGTCGGCGTCGGCCTCCTGCACGCCGCGGCAGTAGTTCTCCTCCTGGATCTCCTCGTCGTACATCGAGTAGCGACCCTCGCGGTCGCAGTGCCACAGGTAGATCGCGGCACCGGCCAGGGGCGTGACCTCGGTGCCGGAGAGGTCGTAGACCTTCAGCCGCACGGTGGCCGGCACACCCTGCGCCACGCCACTGGCGTCACCGAAGCTGCGGGTGAGGTCGGAGCGGACCACGCCGCTCTCCGACAGCGCGTTGACGCCGTTGGACCCGTCGCCGGGATAGGGCCCGGCGGTCTCCTCCGGGATCTCGCCCTCGGCGACCTCGACGGACGCCTCCGTGCCACCGGCCGGCGCACCGCCCTGGCCGCTGCCGGGTGCGCCGCCCCCGGGCGGGCTGCCGGATGGGAGGGTCGTGGCGGCGTCGTCGCTGCCGCACGCGGCCAGTGCCCCGCCCGCGGCGACCGCGACACCGGCACCGCCGACCAGGCGCAGCAGCCGGCGCCGGCCGAGTCGGTGGCGCTCGACGATGGTGGGCAGGTCGTGGGACAGGCCGAGGTCGTGCTCGTGGGTCTCGTGGTCGCTCATGTGTCCCAGTGGACCGCGGTGGTCTGTGCGTGGGCTGGGAGCCGTCTGTGCTCACCGGAAGTCCCGCGACCGGTGCCGAGAAGCCAGTGCGCGGCCGGCCGCGGGGGTGGCCTCCTCCAGCGGCGCGAGCCGGTCGGCGACCAGGTTGGTGACACCGTCGTCGCGCTCGATCATGCCGCGGACCACCATCGCGTTCGCCGAGACGGCGACCGTGCGGTAGCGCCGCCACAGCCCGGCGGTGCAGATGACGTTGAGCATCCCGGTCTCGTCCTCGAGGTTGAGGAAGGTGACCCCACCCGCGGTGCCCGGACGCTGGCGGTGGGTGACCAGGCCCGCGATGGAGACCCG
>JAPSKJ010000212.1 GCA_031177735.1 Nocardioides sp. | reverse complement strand
TCCGCCGGCCGGTCCTAGGCCTTGAAGGTGCTCACGGCGCTGCGCAGCGAGCCCGCCAGGCCGGCCAGCTCGGCGACGGCCTCCTGCGACTGGGTCAGGGCCTGCGTGGTGAACTCCGCGGCGGAGGACACGCTGTTGATGCTGGCCGCGATCTCCTGGGCGCTGCTGGAGGCCTCCGTGACGCTGCGCGACATGTCGCCGGTGGTGGCGGTCTGCTCCTCCACCGCCGCCGCGATGGTGTTCTGGTAGTTGTTGATGGTGGTGATGACCTCGGCGATCTCGCCGATCGCCACGACGGCGCCGCTGGTGTCGGACTGGATGACCTCGACCCGGCGGGAGATGTCCTCGGTGGCGTTCGCCGTCTTCTGAGCGAGCTCCTTGACCTCGTTGGCCACGACGGCGAAGCCCTTGCCGGCCTCGCCGGCGCGAGCGGCCTCGATGGCCGCGTTGAGGGCGAGCAGGTTGGTCTGCTCGGCGATCGAGGTGATCACGTTGACGACGTTGCCGATCTCCTGGCTGCTCGAGCCGAGCTTGGCAACGGTCTGGGTGGTGGCCTCGACGGTGGCGACGGCCTGCGACGCCACCCGGGCGGCCTCGACGGCGGAGTGGGCGATCTCGCGGATCGAGGCGCCCATCTCCTCAGCGCCGGAGGCGACCGTGGTGACGTTGCGCGAGACCTCCTCGGCGGCGCTGGCGACCAGGCCCGCCTGGCCCGAGGTCTCCTCCGCGCTGGTGCTGATCTGCTGGCTGGAGGCGGCCAGCTGGTGGGTCGAGGCGGCCACGGCGTCGGCGGACGACACCACCTCGGTCATCAGCCCGCGCAGCTTGGTCGTTGCCTGGTCGAGGCTGGCGGCCATCCGGCCGACCTCGTCCTCGGAGTCGATGTCGGCCTGGGCGGTCAGGTCTCCGCTCGCCAACGCATCGGCGACGTCCTTCACCCGCGACACGCTGCGGGCCAGGGTGTTGGCCACCCAGAGGCCGAGCAGCGCCGCGAGGCCGATGCCCAGCACGAGCAGCAGGACGGCGGTGAACCGGTTGGCCCGGTAGCTCTCCTCGACCGCGTCGGCGGCGGCCGCTGCGTCCTTGGCCTCCAAGGCGGTCAGTGCGTCGAGGTCCTCGGTCGCGGCGTTGATGATCGGCAGCATCACGGTGCTGTTGGCCTCGATCCAGGGGCCGATGGCGGTCTCCACCGCCAGCGGCGCCATCACGGTCTCCTGCTTCTCGACGTAGTCGGCGATGTGCGTGTCCAGGGAGTCCAGGAGCTCCTGGCGAGCGCGGTCGAGGCCGCCCTCGACGTAACGCGACCTGGCCTCCATGAACAGGTCGTACTCAGCCTCCAGATCGTCGAGCGCGGCCTGGGTGTCCTCCGGGTTGCGCGCGATGAGGGCGTCGCGCGACTCGATCCGCATCCCGAGGATCGCGGCCTCCATGTCGTCGGCGGCGGCCGCGCCCTTCAGGTTCTCCTCGTAGATGGCGTGAGCGGCGTCGGCGGATGCGCTCAGCGAGCGCAGCCCGACGACGCCGACGATCAGCGCCACCGCGGCCGTGACCGCCACCGTGCTGAGGATCTTGGTGCGGACGCCGCGGTTGCGGAACCACTTGACCGGTGAACGTCGCTTGGTGCCGGTGACCGACATATTTCGTTGCCTCTCGAAGGATCAGCAACCGGGGAGCGCCGCGGTTGCGTTCGTAGCGGGTAGTCCGTGGTGGCTGCTGCGCTGGCGTCAGCGCGACGCAGCTCCCGACCAGCAACCCCCGACGACCGGTGCGGATGCACCTGTGGTCGCTTCGCAGCACCATCGGCCCCTGCGCTCCTGACCTGAGGCGTCGGGCGTGCCTGGTGGCGGCTTGTCCTTGCAGACGGCGTACGACGCTCGACCGCTCACCCGCGAGGTCGGGCGGTCACCGATCTCAGGTGGAGAAGTCGTCGGAGTGGACCGACAGGGACAACCGTGACGACTCGACCGGAGCGCGTGACGAGCCGACCGGGATGCGGGGCTGCTTGACGGCGTCAGTCGAGCGGGGACGTCAGCCCGCGGCGGTGTCGCGGACGGCGCGGGAGCCGCGGGCGGAGTGAGCAGCGGGGGACTCGGTGCGCGGCACCGGAAGCTTGAAGCTGACCGTGGTCTCGCCCCTCAGCCTCAGCGCGAGCACGGCGGCCTGGGTGCGGTGCTCGACGCCGAGGCGGGCGAGCAGGCCGGTGACGTGGTTCTTCACCGTCTTCTCGGCCAGGAAGAGCCGCTCGGCGATCTGCCGGTTGGTGAGCCCCTCGGCGATGAGGAAGAGGATCTTGCTCTGCTGCGGGGTCAGGTCGTTGAGCAGGTCCAGCGAGCGGCGGTGGAACTGCACCTGTTGCACGACCCGCGCGGCGACCATCGGGTCGATGAGCGAGTGGCCGCTGGCGACGAGCCGCACGCCGCTGACCAGCGAGTTGCCCTCGATCTGCTTGAGCACGTATCCCGAGGCGCCGGCGATGATCGCCGCGGAGATCGCGTCGTCGTCGTCGTAGCTGGTCAGGATGAGGACCCGGACGTCGGGGTTCGCAGCACGCAGCTCGCGGCAGATGTCGATGCCGGAGCCGTCGGGCAGGTGTGCGTCGAGCAGGCACACGTCGGGTGCGGCGGCAAGGATCCGCTCGACCGCCTCGCCCGCCGTCGCCGCCTCGCCGACCACGACGATGTCGTCCTCCGCGCCGAGCAGGCTGGCGACACCGCGACGGACGATCTCGTGGTCGTCGACGAGGAACACTCGGATGGGCTCAGCGCACGAAGGCATGGCCGAATCCTCCCAACCCGAGGCCGGGTCAGGGGACCGATCGGTGGTGCCGAACGGCTCGAAATCAGGTCCCAGAAGGACTAGTCCGGATAGTCCGGACGGCTAGGTCCCCCACCCGATCGGGTCAGGTATCGGTCCCCGGGTCAGCTGTGCCGGGCGATCTCCTGCGCGCGGTTGACCACGTCGTGCAGCTCGCGCTGGCTGCGCCGCATCTGCCCGATCAGGTCGAGCAGCTGCTGCGCGCTGACGCGGCCGGTCAGCGCTGCGGTCTCGGCGTCGGCGACGGCGGGGTGCAGGCGCTCCTCGGCCTCGGTCTCGCTCAGCCGGACGCCCAGCTCCAGCCGGTAGACGGTGTCGTCGAGGTCGAAGTGGAGGTCGGCGACGGTCGCGGTCCAGTGGCCGCGCTCCGGGTCGTGGAGCAGCACCTGCTCGCCCGGTTCCAGGCCGCGGGTCAGTGTGGTCGACCGGTGGCTCACGGCCACCGAGCGGCTGCGCCGCGTGAAGTCGTTGAGATCGAGCTCGATGCGCTCCATGGTGCTGTGTCCCCCCCGGGTGTCGGCGCCTCGCGCCGTCGTACTGGCTCAGATACTCAACGAGCGATGCCCGCCAGGGTGACGCGGTCAAACCATCTCGGGCCGGAAACGGGACCAAGGTCCCGCGTCCGCCGGACCCCGACGCACCCTTTCGGCATGTCGGGGCGCCGGATCGGCCACAGTGGACCCATGAACCGCGAGCTCGACCTCGTCCTCTTCGGCGCCACCGGGTTCACCGGTGGCCTGACCGCGGACTACCTCGCCGACACCCTGGCCGGCCGCCCGGTCCGCTGGGGCCTCGCCGGCCGCAACCTGGACAAGCTCGCCGCGGTGCGGTCGCGGTTGGCCCAGCGCGACCCGGCGTACGCCGACCTCCCGCTGCTCCACGCCGACAGCTCCGATCCCGCCTCGCTGCGGGGGGTCGCGGACCGGGCGAAGGTCGTGGCGACCACGGTCGGCCCCTACCTCCAGCACGGCGAGCCGCTGGTGGCGGCGTGCGCCGCGGCCGGCACCGACTACGTCGACCTCACCGGTGAGCCGGAGTTCGTCGACCGGATGTACCTGGCCCACCACGACACCGCGTTGCGCACCGGCGCCCGGATCGTGCACGCGTGCGGCTTCGACTCCATCCCGCACGACCTCGGCGTCTACTTCACCGTCCAGCAGCTGCAGCCGGTCACCGAGCCGCTGACCATCCGCGGCGTCGTGCGCACCAACGCCTCCCTCTCCGGTGGCACCTTCCACTCCGCGCTCGGCCAGTTCGCCCGAGCGAAGCAGATGCGCGAGGCGATGAGCGCCCGCCGCCGCGCCGAGCGCCGGGTCGAGGGCCGCTCCTCGCGGGCGGTATCCGGCAAGCCGCACCGCGACCGGCTCCTCGGGCGCTGGCTGCTGCCGCTGCCGACCATCGACCCGTTCATCGTCGCGCGCAGCGGCGCTGCGCTGCCGGCGTACGGCCCGAAGTTCCGCTACTCCCACTACGCCGGCCTCAAGACGCTGCGGTACGCCGCCGGCGGCGTCGTGGGCGTGAGCGCGCTCGCCCTCGCCGCGCAGGTCAAGCCGGTGCGGGAGGCGCTGGGCAAGCGGGTGCCGCAGGGCCAGGGCCCCTCGGAGGGCCGGCGCGCCAAGTCGCGGTTCACCGTCGACTTCGTCGCCGAGACCGGCGGGCGCACGCTGCACACCCGGGTCTCGGGCGGCGACCCGGGCTACACCGAGACCGCGAAGATGCTGGCCGAGTCGGCCCTGTGCCTGGCCCTCGACGACAACCCCCCGCTGGCCGGCTGCCTCACCACCGCCCAGGCGATGGGTGACTGGCTGCTCATCCGGCTCCAGGGGGCCGGGCTGCGCTTCGAGGTGGTCGGAGGCGGGGCGGCGGAATCACCGGTTAACCGGTGATTCTTGAACTTCTCGGCCTTTGCAACGCCCGAGAAGTGCGGTGATCCCCGGGTAACCGGTGATTCCGC
>JAPSKJ010000211.1 GCA_031177735.1 Nocardioides sp. | reverse complement strand
CGCCGCCGGCACGTCCTCCACGCTGTCGACCAGGTGCACCTGGTCGGCCATCGGCCGGCCGCGCGCCAGTGACGCCAGCAGCGGCCAGGCCGGCACCTGCTCGGTCCAGTAGCGGGCGCCGACCAGCACCATCGGCGCGACGGAGGTCTCGTCGGCGTAGTAGTTCTCGCAAGCGTCCTGGAAGACCTCCTGCACCGTGCCGCCCGCACCTGGGAGGAACACGATGCCCGCATCACAGACCTCGAGCAGGGTGGCCTCGCGGGTCGCGTTGCGGAAGTACTTCGCGATCCTCGACGCGAACGGGTTGGGCGGCTCATGCCCGTAGTGCCAGGTCGGGATGCCGAGCGATTCGCCACCCTCCCCGAAGCGCTCGCGCACCTCGAGGGCCCGCCGCACCCACCGGTCGATCGACGGCCGGAACGAGGGTACGCCGGCCAGCATCCCGAGCGCGTCCGCCAGCTCGTCCTCCGTGTGCCCGGCGAGGTAGGCCCCCAGGTTGGCAGCCTCCATCGCACCCGGCCCACCGCCGGTCGCCACGGTCCACCGGCCGGCGAGTCGCTGCCCCAGGTGGGCCGCGGCCGCATAGGCCTCCTCACCCCGCTGCAGGGCGTGGCCGCCCATCACCCCCACCACGCGGCTGCCGCCGCTGCGGCGCTCGACCAGCCACGCGGCGAGCGCCTCGTCGATCGCGTGGTCGTGCAGTGCCCGGGCGAGGGTGTCGTCGGGCGAGCCGCCCTGCTGTGACCAGGCGTAGGCGCGGGCGTCGACGGTGCCCGCGTAGCCGGGGTCGTCGTAGAGCTCGGTCGGGGTGTAGAGGGTGCCGCGGTAGATGTCCACCGGCACCTTCGGGATCAGCGGCAGCACCAGCGCTCCGGCGGCCTCGGCCCGCTCGGCGTCACCCGGGGCGAACCGGCAGCCGAGGAACGTCGCCCCGGACAGCCGCACGCCCTGCAGCGAGTCGGTGCGGTCGCTGAGGTCGAGCCCCCGCAGGCGCCACCCCCGCAGCGAGGTGGCGCCTGCAGCGACCCGCTGGTCGAAGTCGGCGAGTGACTCGACGTGGATGACCCGGCCGCGGTGGTGGCGCACCGGGCCAACCTAGCGAGGACGCGTCAGAAGGCGTGCGCCATCAGCTCTCCGAACAGATCCTGCTCGTCGACCTCGAGCCCCCGGGCGCGGAACCAGCGGCAGACGTTGGTGCAGTCGCGCAGCAGGAAGTCCATGCCGCGTGCGTTGCCCACCAGGTCGACGATCTGTGGCAGGTCGATGATCACCAGGCGCTCGCCGGCCGCCAGGATGTTGTAGGGCGACAGGTCGCCGTGCACCAGCCCGGCCTGCACCAGCGCCGCCAGGGCGTCGCGGAGCTGGTCGAAGTAGGCGGCCAGCAGATCCCGGTCGGGCCGGGTCTGAGCCAGCCGTGGCGCGGTCTGCGGGCCGTCGGGGGTCTCGACGCGGATCCACTCCATCAGGATCTCGGTGCCGTCGATCTGGACCGGGTAGGGGACCGGCAGGCCGAGCTGCCAGCACCGCTTGAGCGCGCTCCACTCCGAGACCGCCCACTCGGCGGCGGCGACCTCGCGGCCGAACGTGCTCTTGCGCTTGAGCGCGCGCTCGTCGCGGGAGCGCTTCATGCTGCGGCCCTCGGTGTAGCTCGCCGCTCGGTGGAAGCTGCGGTGCTCGGGGGTGCGGTACCGCTTGGCGGCCATGACGACGCCGTGGTCGGGGTCGTGCGGATCGGCCCGCTCGAGGAGGAAGACGTCGGCCTCCTTGCCGGTCTTCAGGATCCCCAGATCGGTGTCGATGGCTCCCTGGGAGGTGACGACCCAGTCGGGTCGCGGCTCGGGACCGCGGTCGAGCGGCTGGATGTCGAGCCAGGTGGACCAGCGGCTGCCCTGGGGCAGGTCCTCGTCGTAGACGCGGAAGTCGAAGGTGAAGCTCGGGTCGAGCGGAGTGGTCGGGTCAGAGGGACCCGGGTCGTGCAGGGACAACGGTGCTCCTGGTGGAGAGGTCGGTGGAGGTGGCTGCGGGCATGCCGAACACATCCGTCATGGCTCGCCTCCTTCGTCTCTCCACCGCGCACCGGTCGCACGGCTGCGCCGATCGTGCCGGTGGCGCCGCCACCGGCGCAACCGAATAAACCGGATAGGTTGCGGGGGTGCTCAGCCCGACGTCGTACGCCGCCAGGCTGGCCGCCCTCCTCGCCGCCTCCGTGCTCGCGGGATCGGTCGTGGTGGTCGCCCCCGCCGGCGCGGAGCCGGCGCAGCCCGCCGGCCCGGGCGCGGCCGGGATCGGGGATCCCTACTTCCCCCTCGACGGCAACGGCGGCATCGACGTGCTCCGCTACGGCGTGCGTGACCGCTACGACCCCGCCACCGGCGCGCTGAGCGGCCGCACGCGCCTGAAGGTCCGGGCGACCCAGCCGCTGAGCCGGTTCCAGCTGGACCTGCTGCTGCCGGTCACCGAGGTCCGGGTCGACGACGAGGTCGCCCAGTGGTCCAAGCCCGACCCGCACGAGGTCCGGATCACGCCGGCCGAGCCGCTGGAGGCGGGGGAGCGGTTCGTGGTCGTGGTCCGCTACGAGGGCGAGCCGGCGAAGCTGTCCTACGCCGGGGAGAGCAACTGGCTCGCCGACGACACCGAGGTCGTCACGATGAACCAACCGCACATGGCGCCGTGGTGGTTCGCCGCGAACGACCATCCGCGCGACCGGGCCCGGATGAGCATCGCCATCACCGCCCCCGCGGATCTCGACGTCATCGCCAACGGCCGTCGCGCCGGCCGGACCGTCGACGGCGAGTGGGCGACCACCCGGTGGCGCGCCCGCGACGAGCTGGCGCCCTACGCCGCGTTCTTCGCGGTCGGTGACTTCGCGATCCGGCGAGGCCAGCTCGACGGGCTGCCGTGGCTGGTCGCGGTCTCCCGCGGGATCGACCCGGCCCACCGCGACCGGATGCTGGCGATGCTGCTGCGGATCCCGGAGATGACCCGTTGGCTCGCGCAGCGTCTCGGCCCCTATCCCTTCCGCGACCTGGGTGGGCTGGTGACCGCGCTGCAGCCGGGCTTCGCGCTGGAGGCCCAGACCCGGCCACTCTTCCCCGTGCTCACTCCCACCCAGGCCGGCACGGTGGTGCACGAGCTGGCCCACCAGTGGTTCGGCAACGCGGTGGCGGTCGACGCCTGGCGCGACATCTGGCTCAACGAGGGCCTGGCCACCTACCTGGAGTGGCTCTGGGAGGAGGAGCATGGCGGCACCAGCACCGCCGACCGGGTCAGCGCCCTGCTGGCAGAGCTCCCGGCGTCGTTCTGGGAGCTGCGGGTCGACGACCCCGGGCCGCAGCGGATGTTCGACCTCCCGATCTACCTGCGCGGGGCGATGACGGTGCACGCGCTGCGCGTCCGGCTCGGCGAAGCGGCGTTCTGGGGGCTGCTGCGCGCCTGGGTCGGTGGGCACGCCGGCGAGACCGGCACCACCGCCGAGTTCGAGGCGCTCGCGGCGCAGGCCGCCGGTCAGGATCTGGGCCGGCTGTTCCAGACCTGGCTGCGTGATCCGGTCGCCCCGAACCCCACGGGCGGGCCTGCGGCCTAGGGCGGAGCTACCGGCCCGGCATCGGCCCCGGCAGGTCGAGCAGGTGCACCAGCGTGGAGGTGCCGGTGACTCCGGGCAGGGCCCGGACGGTCTCGGTGAAGTCGAGAAGCTGCTCGTCGTTCTCGCAGGCCACGTGGACCAGCAGGTCGATGGGGCCGGCGGCGACGACGACGCTGAGCACCTCCGGCATCCGCGTGATCGTCTCGGCGACCTGGCGGGACGGGCCGCTCACCGACACCTGCACGCTCGCCTGCCGGCTCAGCCCGAGCGCCGCGGAGTTGGGGATCGCGACGATGCGCAGCACGTCGCTGTCGAGCAGGCGCTGCACGCGCTGGCGCACCGCGGCCTCGGAGAGCCCGACCGTCTTGGCGATCGAGGCGTAGGACCGGCGTCCGTCCTCGCGCAGCTGGGCGATGATCGCGCGGTTGAGGTCGTCGAGGTGGCCCGCGCCGGGTGTCGTGCTCATGGATTCATCTTCCCCCCAACGCGCACCCTGACCTCCCGCCCGAGCACCGCGCCGTCGAGCAGCTCGAGGTCGTCGCCGGACCAGAACCGACCCGGGTCGTAGTAGTTGGTCGGTCGCCGGTCGTCCAGCAGGCCCATCGCCTGGTAGGTCTCGGCCACC
Organism: Nocardioides sp.; assembly: GCA_031177735.1. Taxonomy (GTDB): domain Bacteria; phylum Actinomycetota; class Actinomycetes; order Propionibacteriales; family Nocardioidaceae; genus Nocardioides. The sequence goes on along the minus strand of JAPSKJ010000211.1, from coordinate 568 downwards.
ACCTCCGCGCAGTACGTCGCCTCGGCCGGCGCCCGCCGCCGCAGCCGGCCCTGGACCCACCGGCTCACCAGCTTCGCGGTCGGCGGGAACGGCGTGCCGTCGAGGCGCGCGATCGTTCGTAGCAGCGCGTCCTCACGATCCCGGCTGATGTCGGCGGTGAGCTGGCGCATCCAGGCGGCCTGCTGGTAGGGCCCGCACCACTGCAGCACCGCTTCTCGCAGGTCGTGCAGCTGCACGCCGCGATGCCGGGTGCCGGTCCACAGGTCGGGAAGGGAACGGCCGAGCTCGGCGTGCCACATCATCGGCGGCAGGTCGTCGAGCACGACCGCCATGCCGACGTGGTTGACCGGCGCGTTGGTGAGCAGCCGGATCGCGTGGTCCGGGCCGCTCCTGCCACGGAAGAGCCACAGGTCGCCGGTGCGCGTCAGGTCGACCGCGTCGTCCAGACTGATGGTCGTCTCATCGCTCACCACAGGGGGTCCTTCGCCATGTCGCTCGTCGGAGGTCGGATCTGGAAGCTGCTCGGGCTGGCCGGGCTGGCCGGGGTGGCCGCCACCGGGGTCATCAT
>JAPSKJ010000210.1 GCA_031177735.1 Nocardioides sp. | reverse complement strand
GTGCAGCCCGGGTGCGGGGTGTTGTTGGGGATGCGGTCCAGCTCGCCCAGCGGCGCGATCTTCACCGTCCCGTTGTTCCCGTGCGGGTCCCCCGCTCCCGACGCACTGCCCGTCGGCTTGTTCCCGGACGCTCCCTGCTGGGCGCCGTTCTGCGGGCTCGCCTGCTGGACCGGCTTCTGCTCCTGCTTCTGGGCCTGCTGAGCCTTCTTCTCGGCCTGCTCGGCCTTCTTCTGCTCCTGCTTCAGGGCCTGCTGGGCCTTCTTGTCGGCCTGCTTCTGGGCCTGCTGGGCCTTCTTGTCGGCCTGCTTCTGGGCCTGCTCGGCCTTCTTCTGCTCCTGCTTCTGCGCGGCCTTCTCCGGAGCCGACGCTCCGGCCGCCGGGCCCGACCCCTTCGGCTGCCCGGACGCCGCCTGACCGGCTCCGTTGGCGTTACCGGACCTCTCGCCGGCGTTCGCCGACGCCTGCGCGGCGCCCTGACCGTGCGGCCGCTCGTCAGCCGCCACTGCGGCGCCGACCGGCCAACCCACCAACAGTGCGGCTGCACCGCACGCCAACCTGGTCCCCACCAGCCTGTGCATCACATGTCCGTTCTCTTGTTGTTCATGGTCCCCGGCCGCGTATGTGACCAATCCGCCGCCGGAGGAAACCTCGGCACGGCCCGACTCGCTTTTCTTGACTGATTCCAGAAAACAGGCGAGAGTGTGCGATGTGTCCGCACCCGCTCCCCACGGCGACCGCGCCGACCGGCTGCGTTCGGCCGGTCTCCGGGTCACCCAGCCCCGCCTCGCCGTCCTGGCGGCCCTCGAGCAGCACCCCCATGCGGGCGCTGACGAGGTCCTCGCGGCGGTGCGCACCGACGCGTCGGTCTCCACCCAGGCCGTGTACGACGTCCTCCACTCCCTCACCGACGCCGGATTGGTGCGGCGCATCCAGCCGGCCGGCTCCGTGGCGCGCTACGAGCTGCGCACCGGCGACAACCACCACCACGTGGTGTGCCGCTCCTGCGGCCGCGTCGTCGACATCGACTGCGCCACCGGGGCCGCCCCCTGCCTCACTCCGCTCGACCTCGACCAGCACGCGCCGGGCTTCCGGCTCGAGGAGGCCGAGGTGACCTACTGGGGTCACTGCGCGGAGTGCCTGTCCCAGAGTTCCTAGCCACAGTTCGACATCAGCGAGACACCCCGCCCGGAAGGAAGCACATGCCTGACAACCCGAATCTCCCCGGTGACCCGAGCGCCCAGGCGGCGAACAGCAAGCCCGAAGGAGGGTGCCCGATCGCGCACGACAGCGTCACCCAGGACCACGGCAGCGAGAGCGAGAACCCCGGGATGCCGTCGCCGACGCCGAAGGCGCACCGGCCCCGCACCAACCAGGACTGGTGGCCCAACCGGCTCGACCTCTCCGTGCTCGACCACGGCAGCCCGAAGCGCAATCCGCTCGGCGCGGAGTTCAGCTACGCCGAGGAGTTCAAGAAGCTCGACGTCGAGGCGCTCAAGCGGGACCTCGTCGAGCTGATGACCACCCCGCAGGACTGGTGGCCGGCCGACTTCGGCCACTACGGCGGCCTGTTCATCCGGATGAGCTGGCACGCCGCCGGCACCTACCGCCTCCACGACGGCCGCGGTGGCGCCGGTGACGGCGGCCAGCGTTTCGCGCCGCTGAACAGCTGGCCCGACAACGCCAACCTCGACAAGGCGCGCCGCCTGCTGTGGCCGCTGAAGCAGAAGTACGGGCAGAAGATCTCCTGGGCCGACCTGCTCGTCCTGGCCGGCAACGTGGCGATGGAGTCGATGGGCTTCAAGACCTTCGGCTTCGCCTTCGGTCGTGAGGACGTCTGGGAGCCGGAGGAGATCTTCTGGGGCCCCGAGGACGCGTGGCTGGGCGACGAGCGGTACACCGGCGAGGGCGCGATGTCCGAGGGCGTCGGCTCCACCGAGATGGGCCTGATCTACGTCAACCCCGAGGGCCCGATGGGCAACCCGGACCCCGCCAAGGCGGCGCTATACATCCGCGAGACCTTCAAGCGGATGGCGATGAACGATGAGGAGACCGTCGCCCTGATCGCCGGCGGCCACACCTTCGGCAAGACCCACGGCGCAGCGCCGGCCGACGACTACGTCGGTGCGGAGCCGGAGGGTGCCCCGATCGAGGCACAGGGCCTGGGCTGGCTGAGCACCTACGGCAGCGGCAAGGGCCGCGACACCATCACCAGTGGTCTCGAGGTGACCTGGACGGCCACGCCGACCCAGTGGAGCAACGGGTTCTTCAAGAACCTCTTCGAGTTCGAGTACGAGCTGACCAAGAGCCCGGCGGGTGCGTGGCAGTGGGTCGCCAAGGACGCTCCGGAGATCATCCCGGACGCCTTCGACCCGGAGAAGAAGCACAAGCCGACCATGCTCACCACCGACCTGGCGCTGCGCTTCGACCCGACCTACGAGCAGATCTCCCGCCGGTTCTACGAGAACCCCGACCAGTTCGCCGAGGCCTTCGCCAAGGCCTGGTACAAGCTGCTGCACCGTGACATGGGCCCGGTCGGCAACCAGTACCTCGGCCCGTGGGTGCCCGAGCCGCAGCTGTGGCAGGACCCGGTCCCGGCCGTCGACCACGAGCTGATCGACGAGCAGGACATCGCCGCCCTGAAGGCGAAGCTGCTCGACTCCGGCCTGACCGTGCAGCAGCTCGCGATGACCGCGTGGGCGTCCGCGTCCTCCTACCGCAAGACCGACCGCCGAGGTGGCGCCAACGGCGCCCGCATCCGGCTCGAGCCGCAGCGCAGCTGGGCGGTCAATCAGGCGGAGGGCATCGAGGCCAACCTCGCCGCCATCGAGCGCGTCCAGCAGGAGTTCAACGCCGCGCAGACCGGTGGCAAGGCGGTGTCCCTGGCCGACCTGATCGTCCTCGGCGGCTGCGCCGCGGTCGAGAAGGCAGCGAAGGACGCCGGCTTCGAGGTGACCGTGCCGTTCCGGCCCGGCCGCACCGACGCCCTCCAGGAGGAGACCGACGTCGACTCGTTCCAGTACCTCGAGCCGAAGGCGGACGGCTTCCGCAACTACGTCGCGCCGGGTGCGAAGCTCGAGCCGGAGACCCTCCTGCTCGACAAGGCCTACATGCTCGACCTGACCGCACCCGAGATGACGGTGCTCGTCGGCGGCATGCGTGCGCTGGGCACCAACACCGGCGGTTCGAAGCACGGGGTCTTCACCGACCAGACGGGCGTCCTGACCACGGACTTCTTCGTCAACCTGCTCTCGCCAGGCACCCAGTGGAAGGCCTCGGAGTCTGAGGAGGGCGTCTACGAGATCAAGGACCTCGCCACCGGTGAGGTGAAGTGGACCGCGACCGCGGTCGACCTGGTCTTCGGCTCCAACTCCGAGCTGCGGGCCCTCGCCGAGGTCTACGCCAGCGAGGACGCCAAGGCGAAGTTCGTCAACGACTTCGTCGCTGCGTGGACCAAGGTCATGGAGCTCGACCGGTTCGACCTGCGCTGAGCGGCTAGCCCTTCTCGCGCAGCACCACTTCGCAGCACGGCGGCGGCCCGTCCGGAGCGATCCGGGCGGGCCGCCGCCGTACTCCCGCTCCCTGGCAGACTGCGGGCATGACGCAACCGACTCCGGTGGCGGCCACGGACGTTCTCGGCGAGCCCTACACGGCCGAGACGATCGTGCTGCCCGACGACCACGAGGGTGAGGTCGTCGCCACGCTGGTCAAGCGGCCTGCCGACGCGCCGAGCGCCCAGTCCGGCCCGCGCCCGGAGGGTGATGGCGGCCGTCGCGCTGTGCTCCACGTGCACGGCTTCGCCGACTACTTCTTCCACACCGAGTACGCCGAGTGGTGGACCGCCCGCGGCTATGACTTCTACGCGCTCGACCTGCGCAAGTACGGCCGCTCGATCCGGCCCCACCAGACGCCGACGTACTGCGCGGACCTGGCGGAGTACTACGCGGAGATCGACGAGGCGTGGCGCCTCATCACCGAGCGTGACGGCCACACCGACGTCGTGGCCACCGCGCACTCCACCGGCGGTCTCACCGTGTCGCTGTGGGCCGACGCCCGTCAGCCACCCGGACTCGCGGGGGTGGTGCTCAACTCCCCCTGGCTCGATCTGCAGGGCTCCGCGTTGCTGCGCGGTCCGGTCGGCAAGCGGATCGTCGCCGAGCTCGGCGCGCGCCGCCCGATGTTCGCCATCCCGCGGCGGGTCTCCGGTCTCTACACCCGCTCGCTGCACCGCGACCACGAGGGCGAGTGGGACTTCGACCTGACCTGGAAGCCGGTGACGTCGTTCCCCGTCTACGCCGGCTGGCTGCGTGCCATCCGCGCCGGGCACGCGCGGCTCCAGGCCGGGCTCGAGGTGGCCGCGCCCGTGCTGGTGCTCTCCTCGGATGAGTCGGGCTACGTCACGGAGATGGGCGATGCCGTGCACAGCACCGACATCGTCCTCGACGTGCGCCAGATTCGCCGCTGGGCGACCGCGATCGGACCGCACGTCACCTACGTCGCGGTGGCAGGGGCACGCCACGACGTCGTGCTGTCGCGCCCGGATGTGCGCAAGCGCGTCTACGCCGAGCTGGACGCCTGGGTGGCGGCGTACGTCGAGGGCCGCTGAGGCCCCGCGACCAGCCCGCTCAGGCCGGAGGCACCGGCGGGGCCGACGGAGCCTGGGGGGCCGGTGAGGTGGTCGGGAGGTCCGGCTCGTCGTAGCCCGAGGAGACCGAGTTGGCCTCGGCGATGGCTGCGGCCACCGCGGCGTCGGTGGCGTCCACGTCGGGTCGCTCCGCGGGCT
>JAPSKJ010000209.1 GCA_031177735.1 Nocardioides sp. | reverse complement strand
GCCGCGGAGGTCCGCCACAATGGCGGCGTGCTGCCCTCGTTGTCGCCGGGTGACCGGGTCGCCCTCCTGGTGCCGGGATCGCAGGAGTACGTCGAGGTAGTGATCGGCCTGCTCGCCAGCGGGATCTTCCCCGTGCCGCTCGACCCGGAGCTGACCCGGCACGAGCGGGACCGGATCCTCGCCGACCTCTCCCCCACGCTGCGCGTCGAGCGGGTCGAGCACCTGGCGGAGCTGCTGGCGGCGTACCAGGCGCGGAGCCGGGACCTGCCGCTCGGCCGGCCGATGCACTGCACCAGCGGCACCACCGGCACGCCGAAGGGGGTCTTCAGCGGGCTGCTGTCACAGACCCACGCCCGAGCCCTGCTCGCCGAGGAGCGCGACCTGTGGGGGTTCACCGACAGTGACGTGCACCTGGTGCTCAGCCCGCTGCACCACTCCGCGCCGTTGCGGTTCGCGATGGGCACCCTGCTGGCCGGCGGGCGGATCGTCGTGCCGGGTGCCTTCGACCCGCCCAGGATCACCGCGGTGATCGAGCAGGAGCGACCCACGACGTTGTTCTGCGTGCCGGCCCACCTGCAGCGGCTCTTCGGCCACTGGGACGACGTCGGGGTTCCCGACCTGTCCTGCTTCCGACTGGTGGCTCACGCGGGCGCTCCCTGCCCCGAGCACCTCAAGCGACGGCTGATCGAGCTGTTCCCACCCCACTCGACGTGGGAGTTCTACGGCTCGACGGAGGGGCAGTTCACCGCCTGCCGCTCCGAGGAGTGGCTGTCTCGGCCGGGCACGCTCGGCAGGTCCCGGCCCGGACGCCGGATGTACGCCGACGCCGACGGCACCCTGTGGTGCGTCGTCCCGCCCCACGCCCGGTTCACCTACTTCGGCGCCCCGGAGAAGACCGCCGCGGCGTGGCGCGAGGGCCCGGACGGGCCGGCCTTCACCGTCGGCGACCTCGGCAGGGTGGACCCGGACGGCTACGTCTACCTCGACGGGCGGCGCGAGGACCTGATCATCAGCGGAGGCGTCAACGTCTACCCCGCGGAGGTGGAGTCGGTGCTGGCCGAGGCGCCCGACGTCGCCGACGTGGCGGTCTTCGGGCTGCCGGACGAGCGCTGGGGCCAGCGAGTGGCGGCGGCGTACGTCGGCAGCGCTGACCCGCGTGACCTGGACGCCTGGGCGCGCGAGCGCCTCGCGCCGGCGAAGCGGCCGAAGGCCTACCGCCGTCTGGAGGAGCTGCCCCGCACCTCCACCGGCAAGGTGCGGCGCCTGGCGCTGCCGGACCAGGTGGCCGGCGACTGAACCGGGCCGGCCCTCAGCTCGCGAAGCGCCGCCGGTAGGCCTGCGGGCTCAGGCCGCGCACCCGGGAGAAGTGGTGTCGCAGCGTGGCGGCGTTGCCGAACCCGACCTCGCGGGCGATCCACTCCACCGACCGGTCGCTCTCCTCCAAGAGCTGCTCGGCGCGCAGCACCCGCTGCTGGGTGACCCACGCGTGCGGGGTGGCACCGGTCTCTGCGCGGAACCGCCGGGCGAAGGTGCGCGGCGACATCAGCGAGCGGCGCGCGAGACTCTCGACGTCGAGGTCCTCGTCGAGGTGCTCGACGATCCAGGCGAGCAGCGGCCCGAGCGTCTCGGCCTCGCACTCCGGAACGGGGCGTGCGATGAACTGCGCCTGACCGCCGTCGCGCTGCGGCGGCACCACCATCCGGCGGGCGACCATGCTCGCGACGGCGGCGCCGTACTCCTGGCGCCAGATGTGCAGGCAGGCGTCGAGCCCGGCCGCCGTGCCGGCGCTGGTGACGATCTGTCCGGCGTCGACGTAGAGCACCTCCGGCACCACCTTCGCCTCGGGGAAGCGGCGGGCGAGCTCGGTGGTGTACTTCCAGTGCGTCGTGCACTCCCGCCCGTCGAGCAGGCCCGCCATGCCGAGGGTGAAGGCGCCGGAGCAGACGGAGACGATCCGTGCGCCGCGCTCGTAGGCCCGGACCAGGGCCTCGAGCACCGGCTCGGGGGCGTGGCCGGAGCGCGGCATCGCCGGGACCCCGATCAAGTCGGCTTCGTCGAGCCGCTCCAGCCCCTGCTCGACGTTGATCGAGAAGCCGAGGGAGGTCGGTACCACGCCGACCCGCGGCCCGCAGATCGCGAAGTCGAGCATCGGCACACCATCGTCGCGCCGGTCCAGGCCGAACGCCTCGCACAGCACGCCGAGCTCGAAGGGGGCCACGCCCTCGTAGACCAGGGTCGCCACGTTGGTCAGCACCGGACCAGGGTGTCACACAACTGGCAGAAAATCGATGCATGGCGTCATGTCTGCCACTCGCGGCAGGATTCCGACGAGAGCAGGATTTCTGCCATGACGTTCCTCATCCTGCTCCTCCTCCTCGCGATGGCGCTCAGCCTCGCGACGGTCCGCGCCACCCTGCACGACGGCCGCTCCGCGCGTCCGCCCCGCTCCCACTTCGACGACCCGATGCTGCGCTCCCCCGCCGCCTGGTGAGATCGCGCGAGCACCCTCGAGTACGCCGAAGGCCCGGCCACCCGCAAGGGGTGACCGGGCCTTCGTCGTACTGCTAGGCGATCAGGCGCCGCCGGTGAGCTTCTCGCGAAGCGCCTGCAGAGCCTCGTCGGACGCCAGCGAGCCGGAGGTCTCCTCGGCAGGAGCGGACGAGTACGAGCTCGCCTCTCCGGCCTCGGCCTCGGCCGCCTTGGCCTCCTGCTGCTGCTTGACGTGGGCCTCCCAGCGAGCGTGCGCCTTGGCGTACTGCTCCTCCCAGGCCGCGCGCTGCTCCTCGTAGCCCTCGAGCCACTCGCCGGTCTCCGGGTCGAAGCCCTCGGGGTAGAGGTAGTTGCCCTGCTCGTCGTAGCTCGCCGGCATGCCGTAGAGCGTGGGGTCGAACTCCTCGACGTCGACAGCCGCGCTGGTCTCGTTGGCCTGCTTCAGCGACAGCGAGATCCGGCGACGCTCGAGGTCGATGTCGATGATCTTGACCATGACGTCGTCGTTGACCTGGACGACCTGCTCGGGGATCTCGACGTGGCGCTCGGCGAGCTCGGAGATGTGGACCAGGCCCTCGATGCCCTCCTCGACGCGGACGAACGAGCCGAACGGCACCAGCTTGGTGACCTTGCCCGGCACGATCTGGCCGATCTGGTGGGTGCGGGCGAAGTGCTGCCACGGGTCCTCCTGGGTCGCCTTCAGCGACAGGGAGACACGCTCGCGGTCCATGTCGACGTCGAGCACCTCGACGGTGACCTCGTCACCGACGGCGACGACCTCGGACGGGTGGTCGATGTGCTTCCAGGACAGCTCCGAGACGTGGACGAGACCGTCGACGCCACCAAGGTCCACGAAGGCACCGAAGTTGACGATCGAGGACACGACGCCCTTGCGGATCTGGCCCTTCTGCAGCTGGGTGAGGAAGCCGTGACGGACCTCGGACTGGGTCTGCTCGAGCCAAGCGCGCCGCGACAGGACCACGTTGTTGCGGTTCTTGTCGAGCTCGATGATCTTGGCCTCGAGGGTCTGACCCACGTAGGGCTGCAGGTCGCGCACGCGGCGCATCTCGACGAGGGAGGCGGGCAGGAAGCCACGCAGGCCGATGTCGAGGATGAGGCCGCCCTTGACGACCTCGATGACGGTGCCCTCGACGACGCCGTCCTCCTCCTTGATCTGCTCGATCGTGCCCCACGCGCGCTCGTACTGCGCACGCTTCTTGGACAGGATGAGGCGGCCTTCCTTGTCCTCCTTCTGGAGCACCAGGGCCTCGACCTTGTCGCCGACCTGGACGACCTCGGAGGGGTCCACGTCGTGCTTGATCGACAGCTCGCGCGAGGGGATGACGCCCTCGGTCTTGTAGCCGATGTCGAGCAGGACCTCGTCGCGGTCCACCTTGACGATGGTGCCGTCGACGATGTCACCGTCGTTGAAGTACTTGATGGTCGCGTCGATCGCGGCGAGGAAGGCCTCTTCCGAACCGATGTCGTTGATCGCCACCTGAGGGGCGTCGTAGTCCGGGAGGGCCGGGATGGTGCTCGTCATAAGGGAAAGGGATCCTTGAAGTGGGCAGATAGTCGTGCGGGCGCGCCAGAAGCCGGTTTCAACGAAGGGGTTCTGTTCCGAAGAGCCGTTGTCCGCTCCGTCCGGGACGCAGGCAGACTTCGACGCATCTGACAGACTACGCCGCGCGCACAGGCCCCGTCCAACTCGGCGAGGCCCACCACCGCGGAGCGCTCCACCGCGCAGAACGCCGCCTGGACTAGACCGGCAGGATCCGCCGACCGGGCCACATAACCGCGCTCTGCGGTGGTCGTTGGACGACCGACGCGCCGCAGGGGCCGCGGCCGGCTGCTCAAGAGCCGGTTGGGGGGCCGCGAGAGCACGTCACCACCCGACCCGTCGTGCTCGCTCCCGGCCGGCGGCCTCGCTCCAGCGGCCGCTGCCGGGGCTGGCAGGACGGGCAGTCCCTCCCCGCCAGGAGTCCTATGCGCCCCACCACGCCCCCCGCCGCGGCCGGCGGGCCACCGACCGCGGCCGCCGCCGACGCCACCGTCGGCCCTCCGTCGCAGACCAGCGCTGAGATCGCCCCGCTGCCCGCCTCGATCACGGCAAGCAGGCACCCCTCCGACGACGGCCGCAGCCACGGCGTCGAGGTCCGGGCCGGCAGCAACCCCCTCAGCCACAAGAGCAGTCCGCGCCACCGCTGGGTCGCCCCAGCTGTGCCGGGCTCCGTCGACTGATCCCACCCGGGATCGCACGACCGCACCATGGCGGGGCGGGAGCGGGCGCAGACTCTGCGCCC
>JAPSKJ010000208.1 GCA_031177735.1 Nocardioides sp. | reverse complement strand
CCAGGGTGACCAGCGGCAGCCCGAGCGCCAAGGCCGCCAGGGCGACCAGCGCCAGGGTGGCGGGGATCGTCGCAGCGCCCAGTCGCACCCGAGCGGGCGGCCGACGGGCACCGGCCCCCACCGAGGCGCGCCGGGCGGTGCCGACGAGCACCGCCTCCCCGCCGAGGAGGACCAGGCAGATGACGAGCAGCACACCGGCCAGCAGCGTGGCGGCGGGACCGTTGAACGCGGTGCCGTACTGCTCGAGGATCGCCGTGGTCAGAGTCGGGTAGTTGAGCAGCTGGAGGGCGCCGTACTCGGCGAGCAGGTGCAGCCCGACCAGCAGCGTGCCACCCAGCACCGCCGGAGCGACGACCGGCAGCACCACGCGCCGCAACGTCGTGGCCGCGCCGTGCCCGAGCGATGCGGAGACCTCCTCCAGCGCGGGGTCGATCCGGCGCAGCGCGGCGACGGCCGGCAGGTAGACCAGGGGGTAGTAGGAGAGGCTGACCACGAGGACGGCGCCGAGGTAGGACTGGACCGCGTGGGTGGTCGACACCCAGGCGTAGCCGTTGACGAAGGCCGGCACGGCAAGCGGCGCGCACAGGGCCCCGTGCCACCACCGCCGGCCGGGGAGGTCGGTGCGCTCGACCAGCCAGGCGCCGGCAACCCCCAGCACGCAGCTGAGCAACGCCCCGCCGACGAGCAGCCGGGTGGTGTTCCAGAGCAGCTCGCCGATCCGCGGACGGGCCAGGAACTCCCAGGCCTCGGCCGGCCCGAGCCGGGCGGTCTCCCAGATGACGTAGCCGACCGGGAGGACGCTGACGGCGGCCACGGCCACCGCCGCGGCGAGGACCGCGAGGGGAAGGCGGGGGCGGGTGAGGCCGCGGGCGGCGCCGCGGGTGAGCACAGCGCTCAGAGGAATCCGACCTCGGTCATCAGGTCGACGACCTTCTCGCTGTCGAGGGAGGTGACGTCGACGGGCGGGGGCTGGAGGTCCGCGAACGGCTTGACCGGCGGCTCCAGGGAGACCGCGGGGTTGAGCGGGTACTCCAGCGCGTAGCTGTCGGCGAGGCCCTGTTGACCCAGCTCGTCGGTGAGGAACTCCAGGAACTTCTGGGCATCGGCCTTCTTCTCGCTCGAGGCGAGCATGCCGGCGCCGGAGACGCTCACGAAGGCACCCGGGTCCTGGTTGCCGAAGAAGTACAGCTCGCTGTTGTCGCTGACCTCCCCGGACTCCTCCTGGTCGCGGTACCAGTAGTAGTGGTAGATGATGCCGACCTCGGACTCGCCGGCGTTGACCGACTCGAGCACGACGTTGTTGCCGTCGTAGACGGTGCCGTTGGCCTTGATCCCCTCCAGCCAGGCGCGGGTGGCCTCCTCGCCCTCGAGCTGCAGGACGGCCGCGACGATCGCCTGGAAGTCCGCACCCGTCGGCGAGAAGGAGATGCGGCCCTCCCACTCGGGGCTGGCCAGGTCGAGGAGAGAGGCCGGGAGCTCGGCCGGGTCGACCAGGTCGGTGTTGTAGACCAGGACGGTCGAGCGGGCCACGAAGCCGGTCCACAGGCCGCTCGCCGGGCGGTACTGCGGCGGGATCGGGTCGGTGACGCTCGCGGGCAGCGGCGCCAGCAGTCCCGCTCGCTCGACCGCCGACATCGCCGGCGAGTTCTCCGTCAGGAAGACGTCGGCAGGCGACTCCTCGCCCTCCGCGATCAGCTGCGACGCGAGCTCGAGGTCCTTGCCGTTGCGCAGCTCGACGTCGATGCCCGTCTCGTCCTCGAACTTCGGCGCCAGCTCCTCCAGCAGCTGCTCGTGCTGGGCGTTGTAGACCACGATCTCCGGGCCGCCGATCCCGCACGCCGTGAGCGGCGTGGTCATCAGGGCGGCGGACAGCAGCAGGGCGGTGCGCTTCAACGGTGTCTCCCCTAGTCGTTAGGTGAGCCTCACCATAGTTATCTTTACGCTGGAGAACGACTCCAGCGCCCACTCCGCGTCCGTCGGCGCTGCTAGGCGCGGTCCAGAGCCTCGCAGCCGCACTCCAGCGCGAGCTCGGCGAACGGCGCGGCCAGCGAGCTGCCGCGCATGATGCCCGAGCCCGGCGTCGCCTCCCCGAACCGCTCGCCCAGCGCGTCCACGGCCAAGATGACGGCCGCCGCGGTGTAGGTGGTGTGCTCGACCGGCCAGTACACGTCGGGGTTGTCGTTGGGATAGCCCGGGTCGGCGTAGACCCAGCCGGTCCAGTAGCCGCCGTCCTCGGCGCGCAGGTGCTGCATGTCGCGCAGCAGCCGCAGCGCCCGCTCGTGGTCGCCGATGGCGTCCAGCGCGAGGACCAGCTCGCAGGTCTCCGCACCGGTGACCCACGGGTTGGTGTCGACGCAGCGGATCCCCAGGCCCGCGACGACGAAGTCGTCCCAACGGGTGGCGAGCAGCTCGTGCGCCGCCGCGCCGCGCACGGCGCCGCCCAGGACCGGGTAGTACCAGTCCATGGAGTAGGTCGACTTGTCGGCGAACAGGTCGCGGTGCTCGCGCAGCGCGTGCCCGAGCCGACCGCCGGCCAGCTCCCACTCCGGCTGCGGCTCGCCGAGCAGCTCCGCCAGCGCCACGCCGGCACGCAGCGACTGGTAGATCGAGGAGTTGCCGGCCAGCAGGCACAGGTCGTCCACCGGCGTCCACGCGATGCCGCCGAAGTCGGTCTGCAGCGAGACGACCCAGTCCAGCCCGGCACGCACGCTCGGCCACCACCGCTCGACGAAGGTCCGGTCACCTCGGACCAGCCAGTGGTGCCAGAGCCCGACGGCGAAGTACGCCGACATGTTCGTCTCGCCGCGGTCGTCCTCCACGACGCCGCGCACGATCTTCATCGGCCAGGAGCCGTCGGCGCGCTGCACGGTCGGCACCCAGGCGAGCGCCCGCTCGGCCGCGCCCACCTCGCCACCGGCCAGCAGCGCCATCGCGGCCTCGACGTGGTTCCAGATGTCGACGTGCTCGCCGGTCGTCCACGGCACCGCACCGGACGCCTCCTGCATCGAGGCGATCGAGCGCGCGGTGTCGGCCACCTGCCGCGCGGTGAGCACGCCGTCGACGTACGGGACCCTCACGCGTGGTCCGCCGCGGCCTCGGGCTTGCGGAAGTAGAGCACCATGCTCTTGCCGATCACCGGGTCGAGCACCCTGCCGGCGAGCTTGAGGACCTTCGGCTGCTTGACGATCTCCCAGACCAGCAGCCGGTGGTAGGCCTTGGCGAGCGGGTGGTCGTCGTTGGTGACGCCGACCGCGCACTTGATCCACCAGTAGGGCGAGTGCAGCCCGTGCGCGTAGTCCTTGCCGTCGAGGACGAGCCCGGCCTTGGTGACCTTGTCGGCCAGCTCCTCCTCGGTGTAGATCCGGATGTGTCCGCCGGGCGTGTTGTGGTAGTCGGCCGACAGCTTCCAGTTGACGATCTCGGGGAACCAGCGCGGCACGCTGACCGCGAGGGTGCCGCCGGGGCGCAGCACCCGGACCAGCTCCTCGATGGCCTGGATGTCGGCCGGGATGTGCTCGAGGACCTCGGCGGCGACGATGCGGTCGAACTCGCCGTCGGCGAACGGCAGGGCGAGTGCGTCGCCCTCCTTGATCTCCGCCTCGGCACCGGCTGGGACCTCGCCGGCCTCCTTCATCGCCCAGAACCACTCGTTGACCTTCGCCAGCTCGTCGGCGTCCTGGTCGAAGGCGACCACGCTCGCGCCCCGGCGGTACATCTCGAAGGCGTGCCGGCCGGCACCGCAGCCCATGTCGAGCACGCGGTCACCGGGCAGCAGGCCCAGCCGGTCGAAGTTCACGGTCAGCACTGGTGTCTAGTTCCTCTCGGTCGTCGAGGCCGCGAAGTCCTCGATCACGTCGTCGTACGCCGCCACCACCTGCGCAGCGACCGCACGCCAGCTGAACAGCTCCTCGACCCTCCTGCGGCCGGCAGCACCCATCCGCGCCCTCCGCTCGGGGTCGTCGAGCAGCGCGGCGATGGCCCCCTCGAGCTCGCCCACGTCGCCGGGCGCGACGAGGTCGGCGGCGAGCCCGTCGGGGCCGACCACCTCGGGGATCGCGCCGGCCCGCGAGACCACCAGCGGCGTCGCGCAGGCCATCAGCTCGGCGGTCGGCAGGGAGAAGCCCTCGTACAGCGACGGGACGCAGGCCAGCTCCGCCGACCCCATCAGCCCGACCAGCTCCGCGTCGGTCAGGCCGTGGACGAACCGGACCGACCCACCGATGCCTAGCTCGTCGATGAGCCGCTCGGTGCGCCCGCCCGGCTTGGGCTTCGTGACGAGCACTAGCTCGAGGTCACGCTCGGTGCGCAGCTTGGCGAAGGCCTCAAGCAGCGTGGCGATGCCCTTGAGCGGAGCGTCGGCGGACGCCATGGCGAGGATCCGGCCGGGCACCCGCGGCGTGGTGGGTGGGCGGAACGCGTCGTCGACGCCGAGCGGGATCGAGCGCATCCGGGCGGGGTCGACGCCGAAGTCGGTGGCGATGTCGCGCTTGGACGCCTCGCTCGGCGTGATGATCAGGCGTGCTCGGCGGGCGACCTTGATCTGCATCCTGACGAAGGAGTACCACCGCCACACACCGAACTTCTTCTTCAGGCTCGGTGCGGCGGCCAGCTCGATGCGCCGGTCGTAGGTGATCGGGTGGTGGATGATGGTGAGCAGCGGCAGGCCGAGGCGCTCGACGCCCAGGATGCCGGTGCCGAGGACCTGGTTGTCGTGGACGACGTCGAAGTCGTCGCGACGGGCGGCGAGCAGCTTGAGCACCCGCTTGCTGAACGTGAGCGGCTCGGGGAAGGCCCCGGTGCGCATCCG
>JAPSKJ010000207.1 GCA_031177735.1 Nocardioides sp. | reverse complement strand
GGTGACCCAGCCGCAAGGCATGAGACCTGGAGCACCGGCACGGCCACGCATGGACTGGAACCTGATCCCCACCCTGGAAGCGCTGCTCACCGAGCGGAGCGTCAGCGGAGCCGCACGCCGTCTCGGGCTCAGCCAGCCTGCCGTGAGCCACGCCCTCGCGCGGCTGCGTCGTCAGTTCAACGACGAGCTCCTGGTCCGCAGGGGCTCGGCCAACGTGCTGACCCCCTTCGCGGAGAGACTGGCCGGCTCCACCCGTGACGCCGTCGACGCCTTCGCCACGGTGGCCGCCTCCTCGACCAGCTTCGACCCGACCGCCAGCGCGCGAACCTTCAGGATCGCCGCGACCGACTACGTGCAGGCCGTCCTCGGAGGCGGATTGCTCGCTGCCGTCCACGAGGCCGCCCCCCTGGCGAAGGTGTCGTTCGTGCCGCCGTTCAGCGACCAGTTCGCCACCAACGAGAGCATCGTCGACGGCACGGACGGCTGGTTCGCCCCGCGCGAGATGCTCCCTGGATACCCCCACGGCGGTGCACTCACCGACAAATGGGTGTGCGTCGTCGCCGACGACCATCCCTCCATCGGCGAGACCCTCACGCTCGACGACGTCCAGAACCACCCATGGGTGGCACCCACGATCCGCGGCAACCCGCTCAGACTCCACCTCGACGGCCTGGCCGCGCACGGCATCGAGCCGACCGTCGAGGCCACGACCGAGAGCTTCACGGCCGTCCCGTTCCTCGTGAGTGGAAGCCAGCGGATCGGCATCGTGCAGAAGTCGCTCGCCACGCGACTCGCACGGTTCACTGGCGTCCGGGTCCTCGACTGCCCGTGGGCCGTTCAGCCGCTCCAGCTCACCTTCTGGTGGAGCACGAAGCGTGAAGCCGATCCCGGCCACGCCTGGCTCCGCACCATCGTGAGCGACTACCTCGATCAGCTCGGCGACCTCGATCAGCTCGGCGACCTCGACGCCGCCCTCGACGTTGACCTCGACTAGGTTCGAGGCCACCATGACCACCCCCACTGTCCTCGTCACGGGTGCGACCGGGTTCGTCGGTCGCCGCCTCGTCCCCGCGCTGGTCGAGCGCGGGTCCCACGTGCGCGCCATGACCCGGCATCCGGAGAGCTACACCGGCGAGGCCGAACCGGTCGGCGGCGACGTCCACGATCCCGACTCCCTGGTCGAGCCGCTGCTCGGCGTCGACGTGGCGGTCTACCTCGTGCACTCGCTGGACAGCGTGGACTTCGAGCGCCGGGACGCCGACGCCGCCCGCGCCTTCGGGCGGGCGGCCGCGGCGGCCGGCGTACGCCAGATCGTCTACCTCGGTGGCCTCGGGCGCGACGACGACACACTCTCCCCGCACCTGCGCTCCCGCCGCCAGGTCGAGGGCCTTCTCGGCGAGGCCGGCGTGCCCGTGACGGTGCTGCGCGCCGGGATCATCGTCGGTGCCGGCGGAACGTCGTGGGAGCTGACCCGACAGCTGATCAAGAACCTGCCGGCGATGATCGTCCCGCGGTGGGTCGCGACGAAGACCCAGCCCATCGGGATCGAGGACGTGGTCCGCTACCTCACCGGCGTCGTCGACCAGCCCGCCGCCTTGGGCCGGGTCTTCGAGATCGGCGGGCCGGAGGTGCTCAGCTACCTCGAGATGTTGCAGATCGCCGCCGAGATCACCAAAGGGAGCCGCCGCCCGATCCTGAAAGTACCGGTGCTCACGCCTCGGCTCTCCTCCTACTGGCTGGCCCTGGTCACCGACATCGACGTGACCACCGGCCGCAACCTCATCGACTCGATGAGCACCGAGGTGATCGTGACCGACGAGTCGATCCGCGAGTTGGTGCCGACGGATCCGGCGCCGTACGCCGAGGTCGTGCGCCGCGCCCTCGAGGAGGGCGCCCGCTCCGCCTGACTCACCCGAACATGAGCGGCAGCACGAAGAGCATCGACCCCGACCACGTCACGTGGGTGAGGATCGGCCCGAGGATCCCGCCGGAGGCCCGCCGCTCCAGGCCCACGACGGTCGCGAGGAGCAGCGCGGCGAAGGTCAGGATGAGGTTGCCCGCCGCGAGGACCACGACCGCGTTGGCGACGGTGGTGATCACGACCGGGTGCCGGGTGACGGCGGCGTAGAGCGCGCCGCGGAAGAACAGCTCTTCGGCGATGCCGTTGACCGCCGTGACCAGAACGACGAGCGGGAGCACCCCTTCGTCGGCGAAGACCAGGACGTGGCGCACCTGGGCATCCAGCGTCGGTATCTCGCGCACGACCAGCCCCCCGACGACGAAGAGGGCGACCAGCGCCAGACCGACGACGACCGGGGTGAGCACCGGACGGGCGTAACCGGAGCGGTAGCTGATCCGGCCCAGGTGCAGCGGGCCGGCGGCGACGGCACCGACGACCCACACCCCAGCCAGTGCCAGCGTCCACCAGTAGAACGAGGTGCTGCCCGGCTCGATGCGCAAGGAGAAACCGAGGACGAGCGCCCCCGCCAACGCCACCGCCAGGACGGTCAGCTGCCGACGGCGGAGGGCGGTCGATTCCTCACGGTGGTCTCGCGGAACGACGTCCCAGAGCGCTCGGCGCACCCAGGAAAGCACCGAACCTCTCCCTCCACCTGGCAGCCCACTGTCCATTGCGTTGCTGCTCACTCAGCGTAGACGGGGAGCGACCGTCCGAGCGCGGAGCCGGTGCCAGCGCCGCTCGGTCGTCCGGTGGTGCGGACCGCCTCCGCGGGGTACTTGTCTCCACTAGAGCGTCGAGGTGGCTGGGACCACCGGGATGTTCTGCTGGCAGCCAGCAACGGCAGGAGATCGCATGCCGGAGGGCCACACCGTGCACCGGTCCGCCCGCGACCTGCGTCCACTGGTCGGTGCGCCGGTCGCCGTCTCCTCGCCGCAGGGCCGCTTCGCCGACGGAGCCGCCGAGGTCGACGGTGCCCGCCTCGACGCGGTGGAGGCGTGGGGCAAGCACCTGATGATCGCGGTGGCGGACCGGCGCATCCACGTCCACCTGGGGATGCGTGGCAAGTGGCTGCCCCGGCCGGTCGCGGCCGAGCCGCTCCCGCAAGCGAGGCTTCGGATCGCGGGGGAGGGCGCCGCCTGGGAGCTGGTCGCCCCGGTGACCTGCGAGCTGCTCAGTCCCGCGGCCGCCGATGCGTTGGTCGGCGCGCTGGGGCCGGATCCGCTGCGCCCCGACGCCGATCGCGACAGGGCACTCGCGGCGATCGCGGGGAGCCACGCGCCGCTCGGCGCGCTGCTGCTGGACCAGGCGGTGGTCGCGGGCGTCGGCAACGTCTTCCGCGCCGAGGCGCTGCACCTGGTCGGTCTGCACCCGCGGCGGCCGGGTCGCTCGGTGGAGCCACCGGTCCTGGAGCGGCTGTGGGAGGTGCTCGGCGACATGATGCGGCGGGCGGTCGACGACGGCCGGATCGTGACCGTCGACGTTCCGGACCGGCTCGCCGTCCCGGAGGAGGAGGCGCGTCGGGTCTACAAGCAGGAGCGTTGCCGGGACTGCGGCGCTCCGGTGACGGTGGCGCAGGTCGGCGGGCGCACGTCGTACCACTGCCCCGTGGAGCAGCCGGAGCGCTGAGCCCGCCAGGTCGCGGCGCCGAACACTGACCCCTCGGAGGAGATGTTCAGGACTTTGAACGGGTCCGCCCCGCGGGGGAGGAGAGGCGTTCAGATCGTTGAACGCCAAACATCTTCTGCTGCGCGGATCGCCGCTCCTACCGTCGATGACGAGCGTCCCGAGCGGCACCACGACGGTGCCAGCGCTTGCATCCACGGAGGACCGAATGTCCCTGCGTCACGACGCGGCACGCTGCCGCCGGCCGGAGCGGCCGCCCCAGCTCATGACCCGCGGGGCAGCCTTCGCCCTGCTGACCGTCGGCTCCGTCGCGGCGAGCCTGCTCGGGACCGTGGCGGTGCCCGCGTCGGCCGCGGGTGGCGCCGTGGTGGCCGCCGTCAGCGGCGGCACCGGCACCATCACGGCATCGGGCACCGTGTTCGCGAAGGCTGGAGGCGCCCTGACAATCACCGTCACGGCCGATGCCGACACCCGATGCCTCAGCGGCGTGCCGGCCGAGTTCTCGGGCCCGCGCACCGCGACAGCAGGCAGGTCGACCTGGACCTTCTCCGGCGCCGCCGCGGCCGGGGACGGTCGGCGAACCTTCACCGTCGCCGCCTCGCCGAGCACCAACACCAAGGGCGACTGCACCGGCCAGGCCGCGAGCACCACGGCGTCGTACATCTCTGACAACACGGGTCCGGTGGTCACCGCGACGCTCAGCCCTGCGGCAAACGCCGCCGGCTGGAACCGGACCGACACGACGGTTGCCTGGACCGCCAACGACGGCGCGCTCGGGGCCGGCGTCGCCAGCGGCCCGACGCCCGCGTCGAGCACCGAGACCGCCAACGGCGTCGTGACCCGCACGTCCAGCGCCACCGACCGGCTCGGCAACGCGGGTAGCGGCTCGGTCGAGGTGCGCGTCGACAAGGCGGCTCCCACGGTGACCGCGCTGCAGACCAGAAACGCCGACGGCAGCGTCCTCGTCACCTTCGTGTGCGACGACAGCAGCTCGGGCGGTCAGCAGAGCTCCGGCGTCGCCACCTGTCTCGCTGCGGGCAGCACCACCAACTCCGTCCTCGTCCGGTCCAGCTCCTCGGTCACCGGCACCGCGACCGACAAGGCCGGCAACAGCAGGTCGACCACCGTCGCAGTCGAGGCGGGCGACACGACCCCGCCCACGCTGTCCGGGGAGCCGACGACCGCACCCAACCCGGCCGGCTGGTACCGCGGAGACGTCACCGTCCGCTGGG
>JAPSKJ010000012.1 GCA_031177735.1 Nocardioides sp. | reverse complement strand
TGTTCTTCCGGCACACCGCCGTCAACCGCGTCGAGGCCCACACCGACGTCGAGAACGTTGCGGAGCAGCGGGCGCTGGAGAAGGCCGGGTTCACTCGGGAAGGGATCACCAGGGGCGCGCAGTGGCGCGACGGCGCCTACCGGGACGGTTACCTCTACTCGATCCTGCGCAGCGACTGGCAGGCGTAGCCGGCGCGGCCGTAGCCGAGGCCTCAGGGCGCCGGGCACGAGTCACATCCTCGCGCCTTCTTGGAGAGCGGTCCGCAGACTCGATCGGGCGGCCGCGTACCTACCGCGGGCGGTCGATTCGTTGACTCCGAGCAGCTCGGCTGCTTCAGCGATCGTGAAGCCGTCCCAGTGGATGAGCATCACCAGCTCCCGCTGGGCGTCGCGGAGCCGCAGCACCGCGTCCCGCACGGCATGAGCCTCGGACTGGTCCGGCAGACCTGCGTCGTTGACATGCTGGCGAAGGCGGTCGGCCAAGGCGCTGCGACGACGGATCGTGCGACGGTGATTGGCGAGGACGTGAGCGGCGATGGTGAACAGCCACATCCGCTGTCGCTCCCTGCTCTCGTTCGGGAAGCTGTCGACGCGGCGCCAGGCCTGCAACATCGTCTCGCTCAGCAGATCTGCGGCGTCCTCCCGGACGAGCACCCGGCGCTCGAGGTACGAAAGCAGGTCGGCCGCGTGCTCGCTGAGTGCCTCACGCTGCGCAGCGACCCTGGCTGCGCTGCTCATCCCTCTCCCAGTGAGCAGGTGTGGATGGAGGCGATGGTGACCGACTCCGACGGCAGGCCACGGCCTCGTAGGTCGGCCTGCATGAGCTCGGCGAGTTCAGCACCCGCTGCGGAGATCCTGGCCTTGTCAGATCCGTGCTGCCCCGTCCACTCCTCGACCGCGAACGAGCCTGGGTCCACGCTGCCGACGAACGCACGAGCAGCGTCGAGGGTGGCCTGCCACCGGTCCGCCGGGACGGCGGCGCTTTCGTTCGGCACCGCGGCGAACGTCACCTCACAGGACTGCCCACCTGACAGCACGATCGGAAGCGTCAGCACGCCTGGCTCATTGAACCAGTCGGGCCCCTGCGGCCCGGGTGAGGAGAACACGCCGGCCGCAGCCGCAGCCGTCACCCCTGCGCCGACGGTCACAGCCAGGCCGGCTGCCACGACGACGGCCCGCGACCTCGGCCGGCCGCGTCGCTGTCCGGCCGCCGCGGCGGTGGCGAGGACCAGCTCGTCCAGCACCTCAGCGAGCTGCGGTGTTCGTCGGGTGACCTGCGGGGCCGCCGCCTGCAAGAGCCCATCCAAGCGTTCCGCCATGGTGCTCGCCTCCTCGCCTGAGTGATCCGTCATCCTCTACATGTCCGGATCGGGGTCGGCCGTCCACGCGCCCTCACGGATGTCGACCGGGATTTCAGGCGGCACCTGCTCGTCCCGTTGGAGAGGTCCAGGTCGCCGTGTCAGACCAGCCGGTCGTTGCCGCCGTCGACGGTGATGTGCGCGCCGGTGGTGGCCACGAACGCCGACGAGCACAGCTGCGCCACCGCCTCGGCCACCATGCGGCTGGTGACCTCGATGCCCAGCAGATTGCGGGTCTTGTACTCCTCGACCGTCAGCCCGTAGCTGGCTGCTCGGGTGGCGAGGAGGTCCGCCGTCCACAGGGAGGTGTCGAAGACGGCGTCGGGCTCGACGTGGTTCACTCGGATGCCATCGCGTGCCCACTCCAGCGCGGCGACGCGGGCGGTCTGAGCAGCGGCGGCCTTGCTGGCGGAGTACGCCGCGACGTTCGGGCCCGGGGCGGCGACGTTCTTCGTCGACACGAGCACCACGCGGCCTCCTCGGGGGGCCAGGGCCAGATAGGGGTGCAGCTCCCGGAACGCCACCGCCACCGCCGTGGCGTTGACCGACAACGCTCTGCGCCACTCCACCTCGTCCAGTCGTGCGAGCGGAGCGCCGGGTGGGAAGATGCCGGCCCCGATCACCAGGATGTCCACGCCGCCGTAGTCACGAGCCGCGACTTCGGCTGCTCGTCGCATCACCTCGGCTTCCGCCACGTCACCGACCATGCCGCGCCACACAGGTGAGTCGAAGGAGTCGACAACGGCGGGATCCAGATCGACTCCGACCACCGCTGCGCCCAGGTCGAGCAGTCGCTGCGCACACGCACGGCCGATCCCGGAGGCCGCCCCCGTCACGACCGCGACCTCGCCGGTGAACTCCGGCAGGTCGGTCGCGCTGCGCAGCTTCGCCTGCTCGAGCTCCCAGTACTCCATCGCGAAGCAGCCGGCCTCGTCGAGCGACAGGTAGCCACCCGCGCGGTCGGCCGCTTCGACGATGTCCATGGTGTGCAGTGCGATGTCGTGCACGACGGCAGCCGCTCGAGCGGTCCGCCCTACTGTGAGAAGGCCGAGCTGGGGGTCGAGCACGACCCGCGGCGCCGGGTCGATCTCGACGATCTCCTGATCGCCGGCGCGGTGCTCGGCCACGTACCGCTGGTGGTCAGCGACGAAGGCGTCCACGTCGCGGCCCACCATCGGACGTCGCTTGGTGTAGATCAGGTGCTCAGGTGTCGCAGGACCGCGCGCAGTGACGGCGGCGACGTCCGGACGAGCGGCGTAGGACATCGCCCGTGAGGAGGTCGACTGGACGAGGATGACCGGACGACCGGCGGCTCGCGACACCTCCGACCGGAGAGCGGCGACCTCGACCGGGTCTCCCGCTCGCTCGACCGCGGGGCCGGGTGCCCCCCACTCCCGAGCGCCCGCGGCCCGCGAGGCCAGCTCGATCAGCTGGAGGTGTCGCTCCAGGACTGCGTCCGGGTCATCACCGAAGGTGAACAACCCGTGGTGGCACAGCACCAGCGCATCGGTCGCGGCGAGCGCCGCGCCGGCACCAGCCACCGCACGCGCGAGCGCGAAGCCCGGCTTGATGTAGGGAAGGACGTGGACCGCTCTACCGAGCGCCTGCTCGACCGCGCGTGCACCGCCAGGCTGGTTGGTGAGCGCGACGATCGCGTCCGCGTGCGAGTGCAGGACCACCCGCGCGGGCAGGAAGGCGTGGAGCAGGGCTTCGATGGAAGCGGTGGGCGCAGCGGCGTCGAGCGAGGCCTGGCGCAGCTCGTTGACCATCGCGCTGTCGCTCAGGGTGTCGAGCTCGAGCAGCCGGAGCAGCCGGTCGCGACGTAACGGCGCGAACCCTTCCGGTGTGATGGTGCCCAGATCCCATCCGCTGCCCTTGACCCAGACGACGTCGACCTCGTCGCCGACGACGTCCAGCACCCGGCCCTTGATCGAGGTGTTTCCACCGCCGTGCAGGACCACGGACGGGTCCGCCCCCAGCTTGCGCGAGAGCCGGGTGATCTCGTCGAGGTCCGACGTGACCGCGGCGCTCACGACACGGCCCCGGTGGCGACCGCCACGGGCAGGTGAGCATCCGGCGAGTGCTCGGCGGCCGCCGACCAGGCGCCGCTCAGTGCGCTGAGCGTCTGGTCGAACCGACGCCCCTGGCTGCGGTAGGTGTCACGGTCCGGGCCGGGTTGCACGACCGACGCGCTGTCGGGATTCGTGCGCCAACCCTCGACCTCCGCTCCGTGCCCCCGGGCGGCCAGCCAGGCGACCCCTCGGGCACCGAGCTCCGTCCCGAGCTGCCGACGCATGGGATGCCCGATCACGTCGGCGAACATCTGGGCCCAGACGGGGTTCCGCGCACCACCGCCGGCCAGGGTCCATGGTTCCTCGGAGACCCGGGCGCCACTGCGCCGCAGCTTCTCCACCTGGACACGGTGGTACTGGGTGACCCCCTCGATCACGGCTCGCGAGATCTCCCGGTAGCCGTGGCTGCCCTTGACGCCGAGCAGCGTCCCGGACGCGCCGAGGTGCTCGGGGGCGCCGTGGATGAACGGCAGGAACAGCAGCCCGTCAGCACCGGCTGGCACGTCTGCCGCCGCGTGCAGAAGCTGCCTGGGGGTGACCGCGTCGACAGCCAGGCTCGACATCAGCGAGGCGAACCACTCGACGGCCGCTGCCGAGGTCGGAGCCACCTCCTGGGCCAGCATCGCCGTCGGGTCCGGCAGCAGGGCGTTCAGCGTGACCGCGGGCGGCTGCTGGTCCACCGGCACGACGACCGAGTTGATCGCCCAGGTGCCGACGATGATCGTCACGTCGCCGGGCCGCACCGAGCCCGCGCCGAGCGGGCTGGCCACGCAGTCCATGCAGCCGGCGACGACCGGCGTGCCGGCCGGCAGGCCGGTGAGGGCCGCGACCGACCCGGTGACCTCACCGACGACCGCGTCGGAGTCGGCCAGCTCGGGGAACGCCTCGCGCAGGCTGGCCGGCAGGTCGAGAATCGCCAGCACCTCCGGCTCGTAGTCGCGACGGGCCAGCGAGAGGAGGCCGCACGCGGACGCGTCGGAGAAGTCGGCGCTGACCTTCCCGGTGAGGCAGGTGGTGATCCAGTCCTTGCAGGTCAGCACCCAGCGCGTGCGCTCGAGCGCGTCCGGCTCGTGCTCGTGGAGCCAGCGCAGCAGCACTGCCGGTTGCCCGGCCCACGGAACCGACCCGGTGATCTGCTGCATTCGGCGTACGTCGGCGTCCGGGATGCGAGCGACGATGTGCTCGGCGCGGCTGTCGGTGGAGGCGATCGCGGGGCGGACCGGACGGAGGTCGTCGTCGAGGAGGTAGAGGCCGTTGCCGTGCCCCGCGACGCCCACGGCCGCGGGCACCCAGCCCTCGGCGTCCAACCACGTGGTGAGCTGTCGCAGCACGGCGACCACGACGTCGCGGAGAGCGAGCATGTCGATCTCCTGGTGGTCCCGGCTGATCGCCAGGCGCGGGTTCGGCGCCGAGAACGTGCGCAGCTCACGACCATGCGGGTCGAAGGCCGCCGCCTTGGCGGCGGTGAGCCCGATGTCCACGCCGACGTAACAGGTGTTCATGTCGCTTGGGTCTCCTTGAGCTTGTGGACCGCTGGTGGCACGTCGTCAGGCGCGGTGGGCCGCGCGGGTGCTCCGCAGCGTGCGGGGACGGAACCGGCGTACCGCACGCCGGTACGCCGCGAGCTCGCTGCCGACCCGATCGGCCGGCCAGCCGCACTTGGTCTCGAGGACCTCCGCGACAGCAGGGGCCGCTGCGAGACCGACATCGCCGTTGATGCCGATGAGCGTGCGTCGCAGGATGACGTCCTCGAGCGTGAAGGCACCCTCGGACCGGACCGCGTGCACCACCTCGGCGGCGATGGCGCCGCTGTCGGGATCCACCACCTCGGCGAGGTCCGGGTCCCGGAGCGCCAGCGCCTCGATCTCCAGGCTGGTGCGCCCGTAGGTGTCCACCAGCCGCGTCGCCACCGCCGGGGGGAGGGCGCTCCGGGCGATCAGCCTCTCGCGCGCGACGGACCACTCCTCGCCGACGGGAGCTCCGGGCAGCGGGGCGGTCCGAGTGGGCGACGGTTGACGTCGCCTGCCCAGCATGGTCTCGACCAGGTCGACGACCTGCTCGCCCAGGGCGCGGTGCGTGGTCAGCTTGCCGCCGACGATGGTGACGAGGCCAGCCAGGGTGCCCCGGTGGCGGACGATCTGGTGCTCGCGGGTCACGGCAGCGGGCTGGCGCAGATCCTCGACGTAGGGAAGTGGCCGCACGCCCGAGTAGGACCACAGGACGTCGTCCGCGTGGAGTCCGGCTGTCGGGATCAGCTCGTTCACCGCCGACAGCAGGTAGTCCACCTCGTCGTCGTCGATGGCGATCTCGTCCAGCGAGCCGTCATAGGGCAGGTCGGTCGTCCCGATCATGTAGCGGCCCTCCCAGGGCAGGACGAACATGGGGCGGGCGTCCCGCGGCGACTCGAAGAAGACACATGTCTCCGGAGCGCCGTCGAAACGGTCGACGACACAGTGGCTCCCCTTGGTTGGTCCGATCCGCCGCTCGTCCAGGCCGACCATGGCAAGGATGTCATCGACCCAGGGGCCGGCGGCGTTGACGACCACCGATGCCGCCACCTCCTTGAGCGTTCCGTCGACGCGGTCGCGGTAGCGCAGGCCGCTGACCCGCTCGTCGGTGTGGACCAGCTCCTCGACCCGGGCGTGGGTGAGGACCACCGCCCCGCGGGTGTGCGCCTCCACGGCCAGCTCCACGGCCAGCCGCTCGGTGAGCGGCACGTGAGCATCGTGGAACAGGCCGCCCCACCGCAGCCCGGTGGCGGCGAGCGAGGGCCACCGCCGGCGGATCTGGCGCCCGCTCAGGATCCGGTTGCGCGGCAGCTTCTTCCCGATCGCCATCAGGTCGTGGAGCAGCAGCCCGCACGCGAGCAGCCAGCCGGGTCGGCTCTGGGTCCGCGAGAACGGGATGAGCATGGGGTACGGCTTGACCAGGTGCGGCGCCTGGGCGAGCAGGATGTTGCGTTCCCGGATCGACTCGTGCACGAGGCCGACCTGGAGCCGCTCCAAGTACTTGAGCCCTCCGTGGATCAGGCGCGTGGAGATGGCGGAGGTCTTGGAGCCGATGTCGTCCTGATCGATCAGGAGGACCGACAGCCCGCGCGCGGCGCACTCGCGCGCGGCGGCCAATCCGTTGATCCCCGCGCCGATGATGGCGACGTCGACCGCGCCGACCTCGGCACGGTAGGTGGTCAGTGAAGGCATGTGTTCGTATCCCAGGTCAGGCCCGAGGGCGCCGTCGCCGACGCCCCCGGGGTGGTGGATGGGTGACCCGACGGCCTAGCTGGACAGCTGGCGGAAGAGGTCGTAGGCCTCGTCCGGCTTGAGCCCGTCGTGCACGACAGCGCGGACGGCCGAGAGCATCGCGGCGGGGTGCTCGGACTGGAACACGTTGCGTCCCATGTCGACGCCCGCAGCACCCTCCTGGATCGCCCGGTAGGCGACCGTGAGCGCCTGCTCCTCCGGGACCTTCTTGCCGCCGGCGATGATGATCGGAACGGGGCACGCCGAGGTCACGGTCTCGAAGCCGTCCTCGACGTAGTACGTCTTCACGAAGTGAGCACCCAGCTCGGCAGGGATGCGGGTGGCGAGACGGAAGTAGCGGGCATCGCGAACCATGTCGCGACCGACCGCCGTGACGGCCAGCACCGGGATGCCGGCCGCCTGACCCCGGTCGACCAGGGTGGTCATGTTCCGGATGGACCGCGTCTCGTGCTCGCCGCCGACGAAGACCTGGACCGCCAACGCGGCGGCGTCCAGCCGGACGGCATCGTCGATGCCGACGGCGATCTCCTCGTCGGAGAGGTCCTTCAGCACGCTCGGACCGCCGCTGGCGCGCAGGACGATGCCCTTGCCGCACTCGGCGGGGATGGTGGTGCGCAGGGCGCCCCGCGTCAGCATCAACGCGTCCGCCTGGGGCACCAGCGGGAGGATGGTGCGGTCGAGCCGCTCCAGTCCCGACGTGGGGCCCTGGAAGTAGCCGTGGTCGAACGCGAGCATCACAGTCTTGCCGTCGGCGGGGTCGAAGATGCGGGAAAGCCGGCTCCGCATGCCCCAGTCCTGACCGCCCAGGCCGCGCAGGTGGAACCCGGTGGGCGCCTGGCTTCCGGCCGAGAAGTCACTGCCGTCGCGCAGGTCGTCGAGGTCAGCCATGAGTAGGTGTCGTCTCCTTCTGTTGGGGTGTACCGAATCGGGGGATGGGGAGCCGCAGGGACGTCCCGGCGGCCGAGGTTGCGGCGCTGGAAGCCGTGACGACGAGCACGACGAGCAGCCCCTTCACCAGGTTCTGGGCGCCGACGCTCCAGCCGGCCAGGTTGAGGAGCGTGGAGAGCAGGACGAAGAAGATCGCCCCGGTCCACACGCCGACCGGCACCGGGCGCCCGCCGGCCACGAGGGTGCCGCCGACGACGGCGACCGCGATCGAATCGAGCAGGTAGGGCGTGCCGAGGCCCGTGCTGGGTGAGATGTAGGCGGCGAGCAACCCTCCGGTCACTCCTGCGAGCGCTCCGCAGACCAGGAACGTCACCGCCACCACCCGAGTGCGCGCCACGCCGGCCTTCTGCGCCGCGAGGGCGGACTGGCCGACGGCGATGATGCCGAGCCCGAAGGTCGTGTGCCGCAGGGTCAGGGCGATCGCGACGGTGACCGCCGCAACGACGACCGCCGGGACCGGGACGCCGACGACCTCGGCGTTGACGAAGGTGCGCAGTGCGGGGTCCACCCCAGCGGTGTTGCCGTTGGCGAGCACCAACGTTGCCGAGGCCACGATCAGGCTGGTGGCCAGCGTGGCCACGATCGGTGGGATGCGCAGGAGCAGGATCGCGCCCACGCTGCACACTCCGGCCGCGAGCCCGGCCAGCACGGCCGCGGCGAGTCCGGCGATCGGCCCGGCCTCCGCCGCCACGGCGACGGACACGTATGCCGCCAACGAGATGACGGTGCCGACCGACACGTCGATGTTGCCGGGGCCGAGGGTGATGACCAGCATCTGTCCCAGCGACACCAAGACCAGGAACGGCGCCAGGGACACCGCTTGGTTGAGCGCTCCCCACGGGGAGCCGGAGCTCGACGTGACCAGCAGCAGCCACACCGCGACCACTCCCAGCAGGGACCAGCCCCAGGCCGGCCAACGCCAGGGGCCGGGTCGGCGGGTGCGGCCGGCGCTGCCGGGATCTCCGCTCTCCGGGCGGCCGGACGCGAGGCGTCCGCCGGATGCCGTGAGGCTCATTTGACCACCTTCTCCATGACGATGCGGCCGGCGAGGAGGGCCAGCACGATGAGGCCTTGCGCCGCGGACTGCAGGTGCGAGGCCACGCTGGCGAGGCTGAGCAGGACCCCGATGAGCCCGAGGCTGATGGCGCCGAAGGTCGCGCCGACCGGATGAGCGGTCCCACCCGCGAAGCTGCCGCCGCCGATGACGACGGCCACGATGCTCATCAAGGTGAAGTTGCTCGCCGAGTTGATGTCGCCCGACCTCGTCTGAGCGGCCAGCATCAGACCCGCACAGATCAGCAGGACCGCCGCGATGGTGTAGGTCTGGACGCGGACCCGCAGCGTCGACCAGCCCAGCTTGCGCAAGGTCGTCTGGTTGCTGCCGAGCGCCCGGACCCGTGCGCCGAGTCGGCTGCGTTGGATCACCCACCAGGCCGCGATGGTGATGGCCGCGATGAAGAGCAGGGGTGCGGGAGCCCACTCCGGACGCCACTGGCCCACCTCGGTGAGCCACGCCGGAGCCTGTCCGCCCGGGGTCGGCAGCAGCTGGAGGCCGAGGCCGAGCCAGACGAACGACATGCCCAACGTGACGATGATCGAGGGGATCCGGATCACCTCGATGGCGGCGCCCAGCACGGCGTACGCCGCGACGAGACCGATCAGTGCGAGCGCACCCCACAGCGGCGCGCTGGTGAGCAGCGTCGAGGCGATCACCGTGACGAGGCCGATGAGGAAGCCGACGCCGAGGTCGACGTCGCCGACCGCCATGATGAGCATCTGCGCCTGCGCGGCCAGCACCAGTGGGACCGCCGACATGAGCACGAGGGTCAACCCCGACGTCGAGAGGATCCCCGGCTGCTGCCGGACCGCGATGGTGAAGATGACGGCCGTCGCCACGACAGCGAGCAGTGCCGGGCTGCCGTGAGCCGCGCTCGCCTTGACCCGGGCGCGTGCGCTCGGACGCGGAGTGGTCGTGAGCGTGGTCATCGGCGCTCCTCGCCCGAGACGTCGTCGAAGGAGTCGGCGATGATCCGCTCCTCGGTGATCTCCGGTCCGCGCAGCTCGGAGACGATGCGGCCTGCCCGGAACACGTAGACCCGGTCGCAGTGCGCCATCTCCTTGTTCTCCGTGGAGTACCAGACGACGCCTCGCCCGCGGGCGGCCTCCTCCCGCATCAACGTGTACAGCTCGTTCTTGGTGTGGACGTCGACACCTCGGAAGGGGTCGTCGAGCAGGACGAGGGTCGCGTCCGCGGCGAACGCACGGGCGACCAGCACCTTCTGCTGGTTTCCGCCGCTCAGTGCCGTGATCGAGGCCGCGGCGCCTCCGCGGATACGAAGCCTGTCCACCCAGTCAGCGGCCAGGCGCCGCTTGCGGGCGGGGCTGACGAGTCCGCCGCGTGCGATCGTCCTGCCGGCCGAGATCGTCAGGTTTTCGGCGACCGTCCAGAGCGGGAGGATCCCCGAGACCTGCCGATCGCCGGGCACGTAGGCTCGCCGGCTCGGAACGGTGCTGCCGCGGCTGAGCAGACCTGGCGTCCACATCCGCCGCAGGACCTCGTCCTGCCCCTGCCCGGCCAGTCCGGCCAGGCCCACGATCTCACCGGCGTGGCAGACCAGCTCGGACCCGGCGATGCTCAGCCGTGCCACCGTCGCAGCCGCGGCACCGGCCGCGGCGAGGCTCGTGGGGGTCGCGTCCCGGGTCGCCCGTGTTCTCGCCACTTCTCCGCCCATGGCCGACAGGAGCCGCTCCTCGCTGGTGTCTGCGGCCTCGTGTACGCCGACCACCGCCCCGTCCCGCAGGACGGCGATCCGGTCGCTGTGGGCCAGCACCTCGTTCATGCGGTGCGAGATCAGCAGCGCGCTCATCCCCTGTGCGCTCCGCCGCCGCAAAAACTCGTACAGCTGCGCGGCGGCGTCGGCGCCCAGGGACTCGGTCGGCTCGTCGAGGATGAGCAGGCGCAGTCCATCGGTGCACACGGCGCGCGCGATCTCCACCATCTGACGCTGCGCCATCGGGAGGTCACCGGTGCGTCGGACGACGTCGATGCCGTGGCCGGGGAAGACGTCGTCCAGCGCATCGAGGATGCGCCGCTCGGCGCTGGCCCGCCACTGGCGTCCCGGCCGCCGGCGATCAGAGAGGTGGGCGTTCTCGGCCACGGTGAGGTCGGGGAGCAGGGCCAGCTCCTGGTGGACCATCCGTACCCCACGCGCCTCCGCGGCGGCGGCGGTCCAGGGGCTACCCGCCGGCAGGCCGTCGACCTGCACCGCGCCCCGATCGGGTTCCTCGGTGCCCGAGATGATCCGCATGAGGGTGCTCTTGCCCGCGCCGTTGTGCCCGACGACACCCAGCACCTCACCGACGTGGACCGTGATGGTCACGCCGGCGAGGGCGCGGGTGTTCCCGTAGCTGCGGTGGACATCGCGCACGGAGACCAGCGGGACGGTACGAGCGCTCGTCGGCGGCGCGGCGAGCTGCACAGTCGAGGACATGGACACCTTCCGGAACATGTGGGCGGCTCAGCCGACCTGAGGGGCGACCGCGGGCTCGCCGGCCTTCACCGCGTCGAGCGCGGCTCGCACGGTCTCGCGGTCCCAGGGGTAGGCGGCGTAGTCATCGGGGCCGAGCTCCGAGAGCCAGTAGCCGAGCTGGGACTGGTCGATCTGGAGCAGGGGCAGGACGACCTCGTCCGGCAGCTCCTCCCCGTCGACGAGCGCGAGCGCCACATAGATCGCGGCGACCGCCTGGCCGGGGTCGGTCAGGGTGGCGAAGGAGCCGTTGTTGATGCCGGAGTCCTGCCAGAAGCGGAGCGACTTGCCGTCGGTGTCGAAGACGACCACCGGCGCCTCGCGGCCGGCCGACTGGAATGCCTGGACAACACCCATCCCGCCGATGCAACCCGGAACAGCGCCGATCTCGGGCAACGAGCCCAGGACCCCGACCAGCTCCTTCTGCGCCGTTCCGCTGTCGCAGAATCCCTTGACCTCCGCGGCAACCTCGACCTCGGGATAGTCCTTGAGGATCTCGAGCTGCCGGGCGTGGAACTCCTCCTCCGGCTGGGAGCCGATGACCCCGCGGTTGATCACGATGTTGCCCTTGCCGCCGATGGCCTCGAGGGCCGGCTTGATGGACTCCTCGCCCCACTTGGCGTAGTCGTTGCGGACCACGGTCGCGCAGGGGGCGTCCATGTCGGCGTCCAGGACGATCACGGTGATACCGGCGTTGCACGCCTCCTCCACAGCCGGCACGAGCGCGGTGGACGATGCCGGGATCACCATCAGGACGTCGGGGTCCTCCAACATGAGGCTGCGGATCTGGGTGGCCTGCTCGGTGGCGCTGTTCTCACCCGGAGCGTTCACGGTGGTGTAGTCCGAGACCACGCCCTCCGCCTTGAGCTTCTCGGCCTCCGCCTCGAACTTCTCGATCAGGGTGAGCCGCCACCCGTTCACGAACCCGTTGCTGAGCGCGATGGAGATGCCGTCCCCGTCCGCGTCCGAGCTGTTCGATGTGCCGCCGGCTGAGCCGCCGCACGCGGCCATCGCGAGCAGGGCCACCGCGGATGCCGCGGCGAGCCCGCACCGTCGCTTCATGCCTGACATGTCCGCCTCCTGAATGTGTTGACGCCGAAGTGATGGCCGTCACCTTGTCATGCTTAACTCGTCATGACAAGTAGGTCATGACAGAATGGTGCGAGCCCGGATGCAAGCCGCCCCCGACGGACAGAGGAAGCAATGGTGAGAGAGAGCCTGCTTCGCGACGGCCAGCTGGACCGGACGTCGAAGGACCCGCTCTGGCTCCAGCTCGCCTCGGTGCTGCAGCGCGCCATCGACGAGGGTCGGCTCGCACCCGACCAGGCGCTCCCGTCCGAGGCCGAGCTGATCGACATGTTCGGTGTCTCGCGGACCGTGGTCCGCGACGCGCTGGCCGAGCTCGTCCGACGCAACGCGATCTACAAGATCCGCGCCAAGGGGTCCTTCGTCTCGCCGCCCGCAGCGGACCTTCGGTTCATCAGCTCGATGGAAGGCTCATCGGCCGACCTCGCTGCGGCCGGCCGCAGCTCGACGACGCGCATCCTGCGCCAAGAGCTCGCGCAAGCGGACACCCGCGAGGCGCAGGCCCTGCAGATCCCCGAGGGAGCCGACGTCGTGAGGCTTCGGCGCCAGCGCCTCGTCGGGTCCACCGCATGGCTGCTGGTCGACACGACGCTTCCACGCGCGATGTTCCCCGGAGTCGTCCGTGCCAACCTCGAGAACCGATCGCTCTACGAGCACCTGCGCCGCCACTACGGAGTCACACCCACCGGCGCCGACCGGTGGATCCAGGCCGTCATCCCCGACCGACCGGACGCTGAGCTGCTGGACCTCGAGCCCGGCGTGCCGGTCCTGCGCATCGAGTCAGTGGCCTGGGGCGCCGACAAGATCCCGTTCGAGTACTACTGCGCCCTGCACCGCAGCGACAAGACGCGCTTCTACGTGGGCATCCGGTAAGCCCGGCGACTCCGCAGCGACGACAGGCGTCGAATCGCTCCCTGCGGTCGAGCGTCGACCTACGCGGAGCACACGGCCCACGGAATATCCGAGCGGTCCGCCAGCGCTCAGACTCAACGTGACTGTTCCTAACCTGCCGCTCAACGACCAGACCACGATCCCCCAGCTCGGCTTCGGCGTGTACCAGGTGCCGCCGGACCAGACCGAGGCCACTGTCACCGCGGCGCTCGAGGTCGGCTACCGCCACATCGACACCGCGCAGATGTACCAGAACGAGGCGGGTGTCGGCGCCGCAGTGAAGGCCGCCGGCCTCCCGCGCGAGGACCTCTACATCACCACCAAGCTCAACAACGGCTACCACCGCCCCGACGACGCGCGCACCTCGCTGGAGCGCTCACTGGAGGCGCTCGGCCTCGACAAGGTGGACCTCTTCCTCATCCACTGGCCGCTGCCCACCCTCTACGACGGTGACTTCGTCTCGACCTGGGAGACCCTGGTCGAGCTGCGCGAGCGCGGCCTGACCACGTCGATCGGCGTGTCGAACTTCCAGCCCGACCACCTCCAGCGGATCGTCGACGCCACCGGCGTCGTGCCCGCGGTCAACCAGATCGAGGTGCACCCCTACCTGACCAACGAGGCCGCTCGCGCCGCGACGCTGGAGCACGGCGCGCTCGTCGAGGCGTGGTCGCCGATCGCTCAGGGCGCGGTGCTCGACGACCCGGTGCTGGAGAAGATCGCCGGTGAGCACGGCAAGACCATCGCCCAGGTGGTGCTGCGCTGGCACATCGAGCGCGGCGACATCGTCTTCCCCAAGACCATGTCGGCGGAGCGGATGCGTGAGAACTTCGCGCTGTTCGACTTCACCCTCAGCGCCGAGGAGGTCAGCGCGATCAGCGCCCTCGACCGTGGCGAGGACGGCCGCACCGGCCCGAACCCCGACACGTTCGACTACGTGCCGCGCTGACGTCACACTCGGCACATGGCCCGCACCGTCGCCGCAGCGCTCATCGCGTTGCACCTGGCGGTGGTGACGACGGCATGCGAGAGCAGCACACCGGAGCCCGGGACGACCTCGTCGGTCGCCCCGGGCTCCGGTGCTTCACCCGCCGATCCGCCGACCACACCACCCGCACCGGTGCCCACGCCGGCCGATCCGGAGCCGGGCGATCCGGCCGATGTGCGGGCGTCGACCGCCATGGCGGCCGTCAGACACCTCGCGGGCCGGATCGGGCCGCGGCACGGCACCTCGGCGGCGTACCTGCGCGCGGTCGGGTGGACCGAGTCACGACTCGGGGAGCTGGGCTGGCAGGTGGAGCGGCAGGCGTTCCGCGTGCCGGGCGGGGTGTCGTGGGGCGTGCCGGTGGAGGCCGGTCGCTCGGTCAACCTCGTCGCCACCCGCGGTGACGTGGCGCCCGGCCGGCCGTGGCTGGCCGTCGGGGCCCATCTCGACACCGTCCCGCAGGCGCCAGGGGCCGAGGACAACGCCTCAGGCGTGGGCGCCCTGCTGGCCGTCGCCGAGGCGATCGCCGGCCGCACCACCCGGCTGCCGGTGGTGCTGCTGGTCTTCGGCGCCGAGGAGCCCCGCGGCCCGTCCGACGACGACCACCACTACGGCTCCCGCGAGTACGTCGCCGGCTTGTCGCCCGCGGAGCGCGAGTCGCTGCGCGGGATGGTGTCGCTGGACCGGGTCGGTGTCGGCGCCGCTGTGCCGGCCTGCGGAGCCACGCCGGGTGCCGACCCGGCACTGCGCTCGCTGCTGCGGGCCGCCGACCGCGCCGGCGTGCCGACCACCACGTGCTCGGTGGTGCCCAACCGCTCCAGCGACCACTGGTCGTTCGCCCGCGTGGGCCTGCCGGGGGTGCGGCTCGGCGGAGCCTCGTACGCCGGCTACCACTCCCCCGCTGACGTGCCGTCCGTGGTGGATCCGCAGCAGCTGGCTCGCGCGGCCCGGATCACGGTGGCCTGGCTGCAGTGAGCCGCTCACCGGGTCAGCCGGTGAACGGCCCGGTCGAGTGCGCCCAGACGTCGGCGAGCAGCCCGGCTGCCGACGTGCCGCGCAGGAGCCGGGGGGCGAAGGTGCCAGGGTCCATCCGGTAGGGCTGCAACCGCAGCCCCTTCAGCTCGCCCTCCCACCAGGTCGTCTCCAGCACGACGCCCTCCATGGTCTGCGGTGCGAAGTCCATGTCGAAGACGAAGTTGCCCAGCGAGTGCAGCACCGGGACTCCGTCGACCTCATCGACGCCCTGGACCCAGTGCGGATGGCCGCCGACGACGAGGTCGGCACCGGCCCGGACGAGCGCCCGCGCGACCTCGCGCTGCACCGGCTCCGGGCGGTGGGTGTACTGCTCACCCCAGTGCGGCAGGACCACGACCGCATCCGCGCGAGCGTCCGCCCGGCGGACCAGATTCACGACGTGCTCGAGGTCGCGACGGTTGAGCGGACCGGTGCGCGGTGGCATCCGCACTGACAGCGCACCGGCAGTCGTCCGGGTCGCGCGGGGCGTCTCACCGATCGCGTTGAACCCGATGAGCGCGAAGGTCACCCCACCTGCGGAGAGGTACGCCGGCCGCCCCGCGATCCGCCGGTCGGCGCCCGCCCCGAACGGCCGCACGCTGCTGGCGGCGAGGGCTTCGACGGTGGCCAGCAGCGCCGCCGACCCGTAGTCGCCGGTGTGGTTGTTGGCCAGCGAGACCGCGTCGAAGCCGGCGTCGGCGAGCACCGGCACCAGGTCCGGCGAGGCGCCGAAGGAGTCGCCGCCCTGCTGGGCCGGGCCGTCGGTGGACAGCGTGCTCTCCAGGTTGCCCACGGTGAGGTCGGCCCGGGCGAGCCGCTGGCGCAGCGGCGCGAGCGCCGCGACGGGGTCCGGCACGCCGCGGGTGAGCATCAGGTCACCGACGATCGTCAGGCGCACCGCCCGCGGGTCGTCCCGGATCGGGTCGCGGCCGCCGACACGGGCGACGTTGACCGTCGGACCGACCTGGTCGAGCCTGATCAGCCCGATCTGGTCGGGTGAGCGGGGCGGCCCGGCCACCACCCGCCGGCCGCGCCACTCCGGCAGCTCGCCGCTGACCAGCCGCGCGACGGTGCGGGGCCTGAGCGAGAGCGGAGGCACGGTGGCGTGGGTCGCCACCACCGTCTCGACCGGGGCGGGCGTCTCGGGATCGACGTGCACCGGCCCGGCGCGCGGGGTGGGTGGCGCCGCCTGGCGCGGCGCGCCGTCGGTGCAGCCCGTGGCCAGCAGGCCCCCGCTCACCGCGAGCGCGAGCGCCCGCCGCGCTGCATGCCCATCAAGGTATGCAGACGAACGTGCACTTCCCGCGCGGAATTCCGCAAGGGAAGTGACAACTCGTCTGCATACCTTGATGAACATTCACCGCCCGGCCATCCGCAGGCCGATGTCGACGGTCGACACCCGCGGCAGCGAGGCGACCTCGACCAGCGGGAACCAGCGCGCCTCGTCGGTGGTGCCGTCCTCCTCGGGGGTGAGCTCGCCGCCGACGACGCGCGCGGTGTAGATCACCCGCACCGCCTTCAGCGGTCGGCCGCCCTCGATCGAGCGCGCGAGCCGCTGCTGCGCATCGAAGACGTAGGTGTCCACGCCGACCAGGTCGACCAGCTCGACGTCGTACCCGGTCTCCTCGCGCACCTCGCGCACCACGCCGTCCTCGATCCGCTCGTGCAGGTCGATGCCGCCGCCGGGGAGGGTCCAGCGCCTCTCGCTCGCCTCGTTCCACAGCGCGAGCAGCACCTCGTCGGTGCCGTCGACGGACCGCACGATCACGGCGTACGCCGCCAGCCGGGTGTCGTACTCGGTGTAGTGCGGTTGCGTCGTCATGGGGTCATTGTGGCGCGCGACCCTCTCACGGGTCCCCGACCGCCGCCCGCGCCGCCCGCTCGGCCACGGCGTGCTCGTCGGTGCGGGCGTCGTAGGTCCAGAACGACCGCAGCCACATCGCCGTCAGGGTCACACCGGCGACGCAGGCCAGCCCTCCGCTGCTGATCGCGCCGCGCACCGACCACAGGTCGGCGGTGACACCGGCGCGGACCTGGCCGCCGAGCGGGCCGATCGAGTAGGACAGCATCTCGATGCCGGCCAGTCGGCCGCGCATCGACTCGGGGATGGTCTGGCTCCACACGGTCGCGCGGAACATGCCGGAGATGAGGTCGGCGGCGCCGGCCAGGGCGAAGCAGACCGCCGCGGTCCAGAACCCGGGCATCACGCCGGCCAGCGCGACGAAGCCGCCGTAGGCCGCGGCCGCGATGACGATCGCTCGGCCGTGGTGGTGCACCCGCGAGGTCCAGCCGGACAGCGCGGTCGCGACCAGGGCACCGGCGGTCTGGGCGGAGTAGAGCAGGCCGAGCAGCTCGGGTCGCTCGAAGACGTCCTCCGCCAGCGCGGGGAACAGCACGA
The DNA here is from genome assembly GCA_031177735.1 of Nocardioides sp. Taxonomy (GTDB): domain Bacteria; phylum Actinomycetota; class Actinomycetes; order Propionibacteriales; family Nocardioidaceae; genus Nocardioides. The sequence goes on along the minus strand of JAPSKJ010000012.1, from coordinate 5,794 downwards.
CCGGGATGGCCAGGAGCATCGCGGCGATGTCGACGAAGTAGGTGCCGAGCAGGTCACGTCGCCCGAACGCGTAGCGGACACCCTCCGCGATGCCCCGCAGGCTGGGTGGGGTGGTCTCCTCCCGGTGCGGGATGGGTCGCATCGCGGCGTAGAGGCCGGTGGCGATGACCAGCCCGGCGACGTCGATCGCGAAGCACCAACCCGCCCCGGCCGTGGCCAGGATGACGCCACCGAGCGCCGGGCCGACCAGCAGCGAGACCTCCGAGCCGAGCGCGCCGAGCGCGTTGGCCGCGGGAAGCTGGTCGTGGGCGACGGTGCGTGGGAAGAGCGCCTCGCGGCTCGGCCGCTGCAGCGCCTGGGAGGAGGCGAGCAACGCGGCGACGATAAAGATCAGCACGATCGACGGCTCGTCGCGGAAGGCGTTGACGGCCAGGATCGCGGTGAAGAGCGCCTGGGCGGCGCCGGTGCCCACCAGGAGCTTGCGCCGGTCGACGTGGTCGGCCAGCGCGCCGCCGTAGAGGCCGAAGACCAGCAGCGGGATCAGCTCGACGATCGCGACCGCGCCGACGAGCGCGTTGGAGCCGGTCAGCTGGTAGAGCTGGAACGGCACCGCGACGTAGCTCATCATCCCGCCGAAGTAGAAGACCACGCCGGCGGCCCACAGCAGCCGGAAGTCGCGGGACTCCCGCAGCGGGGTGGTGTCGATGCGCAGCGCGCGCAGGCGTTCAGCGAGGCTCATGGCAGCGAAGGATCAGGTCGGACGACGGCGGGCGAACGGGTCGGGCTGGTCAGCTGGTCACACGACGGTGATGACGACGACGTTGGAGGCCAGGTCGGTGTCGGTGTCGATCACCCGGAACTGCTGCTCCCCGGTGCGGCTGGTCTGGATGTAGGTGGAGAACTGCCCGCCGGAGACGCCGATGTCGCTGACCGGGAAGTCGACCCACTGGCCGTTCTCCAGGCGCTGCACCTGCAGGATCGCGCCCTCACCCGCGGCGTAGACACCGCTGAGGTCGATCCGCTCCATCGGGCTGACGGTCGTCCGCCCGGCCTGCAGCGAGATCTGCGGGTCGGGCGTGGCCACGGTCGTCGGCAGGTCGGTGGGCAGTGCCGGGAGGGCGTTCTCGACGGGGGCGAGGGTGATCAGCGGACCCGCCGGTCCCTCCGTCGTCGGCTGGGGCGTGGGCAGGTACATCGACTCGCGCACGGCCGCGGAGTTCCCACCCCCACCGTCGTCGCCGCCGATGCCGAGCACGCGGGTGCCGACCATGACGATCACGCCGAGCAGGAGGCCCACGGCGAGACCGACACCGACGAGCGCAACCAGCCCCGCGACGACGGGGTGCTTCTCGTCCTGGGCCACCGGTCCCCCTGCTGCTCGAGCCTGCCCGCGGATGCGGGTGGCGGGCCCATTCTTGCCGGGGCGGCCAAGACCCACCAATCCGGAGGCGTCAGCGGATCTCCAGCACCTCGTGACGCACAGCGGGCTCCCTGCGCGCCGACTTGCAGGTCAGCGTCACCGGCTCTGTCCGCGTGCTCCGCACCTCGACCGTGTACGCCGCCGCGCCGGTCTCGAACGCCACCGTGGTCACCTCGCCCTCGACCGTGCGGGACAGCACGCGCCACGCCTCGCGGCGCCGATCACCGAGGTGGCGGCGCAGCGCGACCTCGGCCGCCTGCACGGGCATGGCGTAGCCGCTTCGCCCACGCAGGTGGTCCAGCGCGAGCTCACCGCGCAGGTGGGCGTCCGCGACGTCGACGGCCGACTCCGGGGTCAGGCGCCCGTAGTAGAGGCCGTCGGGCGCCACCAGCATGTTGGCGGCGAACCGGTCTCCACCGATGTGCGAGATCTCCCAGGTGTGCTCGGGGTAGGCCTTCGCGAGCGCCGCGGCGACGGGGCGGCCGCGCTCGGCGCAGCAGGCGTCGTGGCGGCCGTGCGTGCAGACGCAGAACAGCGGCTCGGCGTGCCGGTCCAGCCCGGTGCTGCGGCCCTCACGCAGGCCGCCGAGGTCGAGGTCGAGCACCTGCTCGGGACGGTCGAGCACGGCCGTCTCCACCCAGGGCGACCGGGGGCGGGCGGACACGGCGAAGACCCGGTGCCCGTCACCGGCATCGCGGGCCGGACGGCGGATCAGGAGCACCTTGACCCGGGCCTCGGCGGCGCGACGGGCAAGCTCGGGCCCGAGGCCGTCGGGCAACCGGGAGTGACGGAGCACCTCGGCCCCCCACGGACCGAGGTGCTCCAACAACAGGTACCCGCTCGTGACGGACGCACTACCCGTGACCACCTCGTTGCGGTCCAGGCTGGCGGCGGCACACCGGAACCCGGACGGCTCCAGCGGGTCGGCCGGGCTCAGCGAGCCACCTCGAGGAGCCCTTCCCTCACCAGTCGTCGGCACAGCACCAGACTGCTCTGCGGGTCCAACGGGAGGTCGACCGGGGTGAACTCGTCCCGCGTGCGCACCTTCTCCAGTGCCGGCCGCAGCCGGCCCGGGACGTCGAGGGCACGGTCACCGAGGAGCACCTCGAGCCGGTCGCCGCGGTCGACCAGCACGCACGGATGCCCCGGACGCCGGCGCAGCTGCGTGGCCTCACTGATGCCCGCGACCGCAAGCACGTCGTGCAGTCCGCCGGACAGTCGGGGCGGCCGGCCGGTCAGGAAGCGGCGTACCTCCTGCTCGGCGGCGGCGTCGATGTCGACCGCGCGCAGGGCATCGGCCAGCGCGGCGAGCTGGTCGGCGAGGCCGTCGCGCAAGGTGGACGGGTCATCGAGGTAGCCGGCCGGGAGGTGCGTGTCAGGCACTGAGGTCAGCGCGGTCTCGAGGGTGCGCCGGACCAGTCCGCGCCAGGTGAGCTGGTTGATCCCGACCGTCACGTGCAGGGAGACGGTGTCCTGGGCGCGGGCCGCGTGCGGGGTGCCGGTCGGGAGGTACATCGCGAGCCCAGGCTCGAGCGTGATGTCCTCGGCGCCGTCGGGGCCGTGCACCTCCCACTGCTTGGTGCCGGCGGTCTGGAAGACGAAGACGTCGTGGGTGTCGGAGTGGACGGCGAAGCCCTGCGACCCCGGTGGGGTGAGGTAGGCGTTGGCCTGGCAGGGGTGGCCGAGCTCCAGCTCCAGCTCGGCGATCAGCCGGGTCAGCGGCGGGTGGTAGCGGTGCAGGCCCTGGAAGACGATCGTGGCCCCGTCGGCGAAGAGGCGCAGCGCCTTGGCGGGATCGACCAGCCCGGTGAGCGGCTTGCCGGCCAGTGTCGCCGAGCGGGTGTAGTCGCGCTCGGGCAGCACGCTGCCGTCCTTGGCGAGCCGGATCGAGGGGGTCCGGATCGCGCTGGCGGTCAGCAGCCGGTCGGCGTCGTCGAGGGAGAGCAACCCGACCAGGCGGTCGGGGTCGGTGCGGTGCCGGTGCGTGCGGGACGCCCAGACCTTCTCGACGAAGGTCTGGGCGTCACCGGTGAGCAGGTCGAGTGCGGTCAGGACGCATCCCCGTCGGTGCCGTCCGCGTCGCCGCCGTCGGTGCCGTCAGCGTCGCCGCCATCGGTGCCGTCACCGTCGCTGGCGTCGCCGTCGGTGGTGTCGGTCGCGTCGCCGTCGGTGGCGTCACCGTCAGTGCCGTCGGCGTCCCCACCGTCAGTGCCGTCGGCGTCACCACCACCGAGCCCCTGCGTCGGGTCTCCGGCGGGGACGGTCGTCATGTCCTCGTCGCTGAGGGGCTCTTCGGGTGTGCTCGTCATTCGTTCCTCCACGGTTGGCCGGTGAGGGCGGGGTACCCGCCTCGAACTCCGGTCTAACGCAGCCCGCACCTCGCCCACAAGGCCGGAAGATGAACTGTTCCCAGCGGAAGCTGCGGTTTCTCGTCCACGCTTTACCCGGATGGTGTTGACTGCGGTGGCGGTCGCATGGGGCGGCCCCTGCACGAGGAGTCCGCTGTTGCGCAAGCCCATCGCCGCCCTCTCCGTCCTGCTCGCCACCGCCGGCGGCGTCTGTCTCGCACCGGCTGCCGGCGCGGCGCCTGCCGACACCTACACCGTGACCGCTCCCTGCGTCGGCGAGCGCGCGGTCGTGTCGCTCACCGCTGCCCCCCACGCGGGCGGCGGCACCGAGGCGACCGCGACGGTGCGCAAGGCCAAGAGCCGGACCTGGACCGGCCTGGTGGCGCTGATGGAGCCCCGCTCCACCGGCCAGGGCACCGAGCCGAAGGAGTTCGTGACCAGCGGCGGCTCCTTCACCACCTCCGCGGTGGGCGGGGGATCCGGCGCCGAGACGGTGGTGGCCTCCTTCACCGCGACGGGGCTGGATCTCGCCGTCTGCACGGCGGTGGCCGGGTGGTCCCGCCGCGGCGCTGTCCTGGCCGGCAGCGGCAGCCTGACGCTGGCGGTGCAGCGGTCGGGCGTGAAGGTCATGGTGGGCTCCCTGCTGGCTGACCCTGAGGAGACCTACCGGGTCAGCGTCGCCCTGCGTGGCCGCGGCGACGGAGTGCAGCGCCGGGTGGTCACCGGGACCAACCTGGAGCCGGCCTCCATCGCGGACTTCCGCCACGCCCGGCGGTTCACCTCGATCCGGGTCGTGGCCCGTCACCTGGCCAGCGGCACGAGTGACCACCTGGTGCTGCGCCGCTCGCGCTGAGCAGCCGGCACCGAGCCGTCAACGGCGGCGCTTGCGAGTGATCTCAAGCTCGTGGGTGGCAGGGCTATAGACGGCCTCGTAGTGGGGATGGTCGGCGCGTCGGTGGTGGTAGAAGCACAGGCTGATGCCGTTGGCGAGGTCGGTGGCGCCGCCGTCGCGCCACGGGTGGAGGTGGTGGACCTCGGTCCACTCGGCCCGGACGTCGCAGTCCTTGGCCCGGCAACGTCGGTCGCGGAGCCGGATCGCCTTGCGCTGCGCGGGCCGGAACAGCCGGTCGGCCCGGCCGAGGTCGAGGACCTCGCTGTGGCCGCCGAGGACGGCGGGGAGGATCTTGGCGGTGCACGCCAGCCGCCGGGCCTCGCCGGGTGAGAGTGCGGTGCCGTCCAGCAGCTCACCGTGCCCGATGCCGGTCTGGAGCGCCTCGAGCGGGATGGTGACCATGACGGTGGTGGCGTCCCCGCCGTGCTGTGGGAGCCGGCTGGGCTCGAGGTGTTCCAGCAGCGCGCAGAAGGCTTGACCAAGCCTCCGGTCGCTCGGGATGCGGGATGCCTCACCCGGCTCGTCCTTGCGGTTGCGGGGTGCGGTGTACGCCTCCAGGTAGGTCCGCAGTCTGACGGCGCAGGCGTCGGGCAGGCGGCCGTGCACCTTCGTGGTGCCATCGCCCATCGGTTGGAACCGCAGGCTGGTGCGACGCCACGCCCGGTCCTCCTCCGGCCAGCCGACGTGCCTCGGCCTCCTCGAACAGCTCCGGGGCGATCATCTCCAAGATCCGCTTCCCCACCCGGTGCAGCTCCTTGGGCTTCAACCGCTGCGCCTCGTCCACCAGGGTGGTCTCCGCCAGCGTGACCAGCTCGGTCTTCCTCTCCACCGGCAGGTACTCGACCCTGGGCAGCGCCTCGTCCACGACCCGGTCCAACGCGGTGGTGATCACCCGCGCCTGAGCAGCCGACACCTCGCCGGCCCGCATGCCGGCCGCGACCCGCTGCCAGCGCCGATCCAACGACCAGGCGAGCTTCGCGTCCGCGTGGGCGTGCTGGTGGTCGGTCCGCGTCTCCGCGGCCAGCCACACCCCGATGTCGCGGGCCGCGGTCTGCTCGGCCACATCATCAGCTGCCGCCATCACCCGCAGCTCGAGCTCTTCGAGCCGGGCCTTGACCCGTCGCAGCTCGACCA